>DASRAT010000260.1:0-4925 GCA_035638015.1 Gemmataceae bacterium
CGGCTTTGGCGCGGCTGCTCCCTCCACATACACCGCGCGGATCAGCTTGGCCGCTTCTTGCACTTGCTCTTCCGGCCACACGTCCGTGACGCCCGCCTGCCCAGCGTCCGCGGCCACGGGATCGTTGCTCGTATCCTTGACGATGTCGCGGACGTTGAACTCCAACCGCCACCGATTGTTGCCTTCGGTGGCGACGCAATAAAGCTCCAGGGTGCCAATCTCTGTGGAGCGAGCGGCGAGGGTAACGGGAACATGTTTGGTGCCGGCGCGTTTACCGCCGCGCAGGACGGTATGCAGCGGCGGCAGTTGCAGTAATTGCTCCGCCGAGACATGCAACACGTTGCCCGCCTTGTCGTCGCCGCGGACCGTGGAAGTGTAAAGCGGAAACGCCACCGGTTGGCCCAGCGCAAGCTCCAGCTCCGGTTTTTCCAGCGCTATTTCCTGGCCCTCTTCCAGATGCTGCGGAACGACGCAGACAACCGTCATGAGTTCCTTGTCGGCCGGTTCATGCTCGGCGCTTCCCACCGCGATGTAGTAAGAGCGTGCAATGCCACCGCCGATGCGTTTGCCACCAGTGTGACGCAGCCAGGCGTAATAGGCCGAACCCCACGCCACTGCCAGATCGAGCGACGGATTGGTGAGGACCAAAGGATCATACGTCTGCTGTCCGGCGAACCAGTGCCGCAAGACGTCAACGACGCGTTTTCGCAGAGCATCAGGCTGAAAAACGCCGCCGTTAAAGAGGATAGCTTCGGGCCCAGCGCTTTGAGTTGATTGCGTGTGTTGCTTCAGGAAGGCGGCCAGATGGCGCGTGATGGCCGGGTCGCCAACGTAGGGCAAGCCCATTTCGTGCAGGCCGACGCGAGCGCCGCGCTGCGGCATGGCGTCGCCGTCCACCATCGGCAAGAACCCATCGAGGATAACCTTTTGCACATCGGCCGGGCCGAGCGATGTGTTGAGCGAGCCGCCAATCACCTGACGGCCGCGGCCCATCACGGTCACCGAATATGACGCGGGCGCTCCCGGTCCGAGTAGACTTTCCTTGGCAGCCCGGCAGGCTTGCGTGAGTAATCCGTATTGTGCCGCGTCGAGCCGACCCGCGGCGGGCAGCTTGGACTCGACGAACTTGGCCAGGGCCAGATCCATATTGTCGCCGCCCAACAGCAAATGGTCGCCAACGGCGAGGCGGACGAAACCCAATTCACCCTGTTGCTCGACCGCCTGGATGAGACTGAAATCGCTAGTGCCGCCGCCGACATCCACGACCAGACAGCGGGCGCCAGGCTTCACCTGGGCGGCTTCCTTCTGCGGATGCGTTGCCAGCCAGCAATAAAAGGCGGCCTGCGGCTCCTCCAGCAAGGTGAGATTTTCCAGTCCCGCCTTCTTGGCAGCTTCGACAGTTAACGTGCGAGCCATGTCATCAAACGACGCAGGCACCGTCAGCACAACGGTTTGCTTTTCCAGACGCAGTTCGTCACGTCCCTTGGCAACGGCATGATTCCAGCTGTCAACCAAATGCCGCAAATACCGAGACGACGCATCCACCGGTGAAATGCGCTCGACATCGGGCGGAGCGCTCCAGGGCAACAACGGCGCGGAACGGTCCACGCCCGCATGGCAAAGCCAGGATTTCGCGGAGGTGACGAGCCGGCCCGGAATTCGAGCGCCATGATTGCGGGCAAACTCACCGACGATGGAATTAACGTTGCCTTGCCAGGGCAAGGCGGCAGCGCCGGCCGGCAGATCGTGTGGCCCAGGCAAATACAAAAACGACGGCAACAAAGGCCGCGTGCCCATCTCGCCCTGGGCGACCAACTGCGGCACGGCAAACTTGTGAATCTCCGGCACCCCCGCCTTCCCCTTGGCGGCGTTCAAATCCACATACGCCAGCGCGCTGTTGGTGGTGCCCAGATCAATGCCAACGAGGTATCTGCCCATGTTGGACGTGTTATCAGGTACATGGTGATCCGTCTACTGTTTGCCTGGCGGCGCGGGTTTCCGCTGGACAAACAGGCACGTCAGCGGTTGTAATGGGACGTGGTTCAAAAAAGTTGAGCGGTGGGTGGCGCTTTTCGAGCACGAGTTTGTAGTGGCCCGATTTATCGGGCCGCGGATGACCCGATAAATCGGGTCACTACAAACCACCGGCTCTATGTGATTACCATGCCTGGAATGGGGAAGTAGCCAAGCCACTTGCGGCATGGGAGGTGGTTCATGAAGATGCCCCTGGTCGGACTGCTGTTGCTGGCCTCCGGGCTGGTTGCATTTGGCGCCCAAGGCGGTGGGCCCGTCAAAGTCACCATTCAGACCGAAAAGAGCGAAGTCGGCGAAGGCGTGTCGTTGCCCATCGATCCCACGCCCCGCGTCAAGTATGGCATGCAGCAAGGCGGCACCAACATGCCGGGGCTGCAAGGCGCCAACGGCGAACGGATCACCTACTCGCCCCAGGGTGGCCATACAATCCCCATGATGATCGACGGCAAACTGGAGTATTTCGGTCAGGGCGTCGTCGTTAATCCCAAAGGTCAACAACAAGGCAAATGGCTTTCGCAAAACGTGCCGCTCAAAGGCAAACCCGGCGCCAGACCGCGCCACGGCGTCAGCTCGGAATGGGTCACCACCACCAACATTCACATCACCCAAATCGTCGAAATCATTCCCAGCAGAAAGCCAACCAACGGCGGCGGCAAACGCCAGCTCGATGTCATGCTGGTCCGCTACACCATCGAAAACAAGGACACCGTGAAACACACGGTCGGCCTGCGCAACAGCATCGACATCTATTTGATTAACAACGACGGCGCCCTGTTCGCTTCGCCGACCACGCACAAGGGCCAGATCATCAACGGCCACGAGTTCAAGGGCGACAAGGTGCCAGAGTACCTCCAGGTCTTGCAGCAACCGAACCTTCAGAACCCCGGCTATGTGACGCATTTCACCCTGAAACTCGGCAAACTGGAGCCGCCCACGCGGTTTGTTTGCACCACCCTCAGCGGCGTCGGCGGCCAGTGGGACGTGCA
This sequence comes from Gemmataceae bacterium, assembly GCA_035638015.1. Taxonomy (GTDB): domain Bacteria; phylum Planctomycetota; class Planctomycetia; order Gemmatales; family Gemmataceae; genus DASRAT01. The sequence goes on from DASRAT010000260.1 coordinate 3,021, forward strand.
GGTGCAAGCCGCGGGGGATTCGGCGGTCGCCATCTTCTTCGACCCCAAGGAGATCCCGCCCGGCGGCAAACGCGACATGGCCTATGCTTACGGTATCGGCATCGCCTCCAATCCCGAAAGCGAAGGCAGGGTCAACATCGATCTGAACGGCAGTTTCGAGCCAGGCAAGCAATTCACGATCACGGCCTACGTGGACGATCCTATCGACGGCCAGGCGCTGACGCTCGAATTGCCGGCCGGTTTGCAGCGCGTCGAAGGCAAAACCATGCAGGCGGTGCCCGAGGCGTCCGAACGCGGGCAAAGCATTGTGATTTGGAAGGCAAAGGTGGACAAGCTGGGCAGCTATCCAATCAAGGTGCGGTCGAGCAATGGGGTGACGTATAATACGCAGTTGACCATCGAGGCAGCGGCGAAGGGGGAGGTGAAACGGATTGAGCAAGCACCCATGATGGAACCTCACGCAAAAACGGCTGTTGGCGTGTCAAAGTCTACCGCCTCAACAGGACCAAACCAAAAGAATGACCTTTTGTCAGCCAACCTTGATGGTCAGAATGAGCTTTATCTACGCAAAGAAGTGATTGGCCAAAAAAGATCGGACCTTGCCGAATTGCAATCCAAAGCTGGCGTCGACAGTGAAAAAGCCAAGGCGCTTGAAAGCGAAATACGGAGCCTAGAAATCCAATATCAGATTCAGGAGATCATTGTGAGGATTACCGAAGAGGTCAAGGCAGACAACGCCGCGGTGGATATGCTCATGATCAAAACTAAAATCGAAAATAATAAATAAATGTAATCATCGTGTTAGGCGTTCTTTAGAATTGGAGCGGGAGGAAGCATGACTGCAAAGCCCGTCCTGATGTTGCTGGCCTTTTTCCTGGCACTGGCAGTTGCGCCTCACGTCGTCGCGCAAGAAAAACCAATTGCCGATAAAAAACAGGCCTCCGACGCGGACATTAACAAGCTGATTGCCGGGCTAGGCAATAGCAGCTTCAAGGTCCGTGAAGATGCATTGCAACGCCTCACCGGCATTGGCTTGCCCGCATTGCAAGCGCTGCAAGATGCCGCAGCCAAGGGAGACCTTGAAACAAAACTGCGCGCCCAGTTGATTATCAAGAAACTCAACGCAGTACAAGCAAACGGCCTGATTTTCAAATTGGTGGTCGATCCAGTATGCAAAGTGCCAGCACCCAAGGCCAAGGAAGTCGGCAGTGCAGCAATTGATATCAGGTTAGAAGTCACCAACATGACGGACAAAGCTTTTCGGCTCAGCGCTGGCAGTTTTTACATCTACTTGATAGATCCAGACGGCAAAGAAGTTCAAAATAAGGTCACATCAAAATCGCGCACGCTGCTCAACGCCCCTATGCCTATGCCGAGCGTGCCCCTGGCGAAAAAAGGCCGTGCTACCATTTTGCGTAAAATGATGGTCGCTGGAGATGGTTTATTTGGATTTGCGATGTCGCAGAATTTCTTTCAACCTCCAGCACAAGGGCTCCGTAAATACCCCGCTGGAACATACTTCGTATCAGTGGCATACAGCAACTACTTCCATGCCGAGGATCCAGGCGACCCCTATTGGACTGGTGAAGTGAAGTTGGATCCTCAACCAATTTGGATTTCTTTGTAACAAAATGCCGAGGGGCGGCTAGGAGATTTTTTCGCCATGAACACGCTATTTTGCCGCAGCTTATCGTTAGGTTTGGGATTGGTAATTGTGTGTTTGCCCGCGCTGTTCGCGCAAGCACCCGCCAACGCCCCCGTCAAGGTCACCATCGACGACGACAAAACCGAAATCTCCGACCGCGTCTTGCCGCTCGATCCGGTCATTCGCGTGGCTTATGAATACGTCGGCAGCATGTCGTTCGGCGTCAACGGCGAAGGCAAACGGCTCACCTGCGGGGCCGG
>DASRAT010000261.1:0-12867 GCA_035638015.1 Gemmataceae bacterium
TCGCGCAGCCCACGCAGAATCGAGATGGTGTCTTCCACGGTGGGCTGATCGACCAGCACTGGCTGAAAACGCCGTTCCAGTGCCGCGTCCTTTTCAATGTGCTTGCGGTACTCGTCCAGTGTGGTCGCGCCGATGCAATGCAATTCACCGCGTGCCAGCATCGGCTTGAGCAAATTGCCGGCGTCCATGGCCCCTTCGCTTTTGCCGGCGCCGACGACCGTATGCAATTCATCAATGAAAAGAACAATGGCGCCTTGCGATTCTTGCACTTCTTTCAAAACCGCCTTAAGGCGTTCCTCAAACTCGCCGCGATATTTGGCGCCCGCGATGAGAGCGCCCATGTCGAGAGCGACGACGCGCTTATTCTTCAATCCCTCGGGCACGTCGCCGCGAATGATACGCTGCGACAGGCCTTCGACAATAGCCGTCTTGCCCACACCCGGTTCGCCGATGAGGACGGGATTGTTTTTGGTCCGCCGCGACAAAACCTGGATCACACGGCGAATTTCTTCATCGCGGCCGATAACCGGATCGAGTTTGCCTTGCGAGGCCAATTGCGTAAGGTCGCGGCCATAGCGTTCCAACGCTTCGTAAGTCACTTCGGGATTCTGAGTGGTGACGCGCTGGCTGCCGCGCACCGATTTCAATACCGACATCAGCCGCGTGCGGTTGACGCCAAATTCCTTGAGGATTTTGCCGGCGGCACCAGTGTCATCGCACATCGGAATCAGCAAATGCTCGACGGAAACGTATTCATCCTTGAGTTGCTTGGCTTCTTCTTCCGCCTGACCGAGCAGGCGATTGAGGCGGCCCGTGATGCCCAAATTGTCACCGCCGCCGGTGACGCGCGGCAATTTCTCCAATTCACGATGCACACGCAATTTGACGGCTTCGACGGGAATTTCCGCCTTGGCCAGCAATGCAGACGTGAGTCCGCGTTCCTGGTCGAGAAGCGCGAGCAAAAGATGCTCCACGTCGATCTGCTGGTGGTTAAACTTCGCCGCCAGGCGATGTGCCCCTTGCAACGCTTCTTGTGACTTTTCGGTGAAACGGTTCATGTCCATGCGCGGTGTCTCCCTTGATTTCCATTATCTTAGAGAGTGGCATGGGGTGTTTCGATTCTTAGATTTTGGGAGATCTCAATAGGGGTCAATCCCAGTTGGTGATGCGTTTTTTGCGACCGGGCCGCCCTTCCGAATAAATCAGCGGCATGCCGGTTTTCGGATGGAGCTGGTTTGGGTCATAACAATAGCCCTGGCCCCAGGGATCAGTGAACTTAACGTCAACGCCTATCGGCCGCACGGGCATGTCTATCGGATCTCGCTCTATTAGCTCCCAAAGACTTAAAGGATAGAAGTGCTTCCGCTCTTGATATTCAAGCACCAGGTGCTCCAATTGTTTGATATCCGCCCGCGCGATGTCTATGTTGTCGTCGAAATAGTCGGGAATGTTGAAGTACAGCCAACAACCCACCGGCGCCGCGAGTGCCGACGCCGTGAGCAGCAAAACAACGCCAAAGCCAAGGATGAGTTTCCGAAGCATTGTTTATGCTCCTGGGACGGCCCCATTACCCGGCGGCTTACGCCGCTCGACTCGCCGATTACGGATACAGCGGACTCTTCTCAAACAAATTCCGCGGCCGCATCTCCAGCCCGCACCAGGTTGTCATCGCCACGCCGCGGACTTCCATCTCGCCGCGGCCGTTCACAAAGATGCCGTCCTCATCGCGCGGCAAATGATACGCCGGCGACATATACCAGATTACCACGTCGGTGTCCTCGATACTGCGGTCCTTCTTCACGTAAATCGGCAGGCTGGGATAGTACAGTTCCTCGAACTTGTACGGCGTCACCCAGAAATCGTTGGCGGTAAACTCTTCATCGGGGCCAAAGTGGCGCGGTGAGCCCGGACGCAACGGCACCAGCTCGTAAGAAATGGCGTGATCCTGGGCGTTTTTGATTTTCGACTGGACGCGCAGGCGCGTGAACTCCTCCGCCTTCCACTGCACACCGCCTTCCTTTTTGAGATAGGTGACGGTGTCCTCGGCCTTGCCCTTGTCGGCTTTGGTCTCATGGCGGCGGACGACGGCCACGCTATTGTGATCCTTGTCGCCGACGTTCATGTCGATGCGCCAGCAGCCGTGGTGCATGTGGCCCATCGTTTCATGGTTGCCGTAATTCTTGCCGGTGGACCCCATGCGGCAACTGAGGCTGCCATCACAGCGGAAGGAAAACTCGACCAGATAGTTGTAATTGGTCGCGCCGATAGTGGCCCAAAGCAACAATTCCTGGCCGCGGCGGACCTTGTCGTAGTACTTCCACAGAATGCCGGTATCGCGGATTTCCTTGACCACCAAACCCTTGTGCAGCAGTTCGCCATTGATACCCGCGTCGTCCTTGGAATGCTCGACCAGGTCGTATTCGCCCTGGGCGCCGATGTCGTAGATGCGAGTGGTGCCATTGTTGTAAGGCACGAAAATCTCGGACAGCCGCATTTCGCCGGTGACCTGGAACCATTCCGCCTTGGGGCCGGTTTTAAACCAGGTGCCGGTGATGAGCAAGCCCGGCCTCGGGTCGCCGACCTGGTATTGCACCTTCCAGGCTGTCTTCTCGCCGGCGGCGCCGGGGAATTCCTGGATGATCTCGTTGGACTGGTTTTTCTTGCCGCCTTTTTTCTGAGCCTCTTGCGGCTTGGCATCATCCTGGCCACGATCGGCGGCGCCGGGGCGGGTGGTGAGCAGTGACAGTACCGCGATGAGAGGCAGAGCCAGTAAGCAGCGAGTGAATGACATCGGTGAGTTCCTTATGCAAGTTGGATCAAGCAAACGGCGTTATTGTTAATCGTTTGGGCTAAGCGCAAGCGGCAAGCCGAGCACTACTTCTTGTCGTGCATCCCCCGTATCAAATCAAACCTTACCTCCCCTGTCGTCAAATCGACATCCACCATCGGCACCCCCGCCAGGTAATTCCGCTTTTCATCACGGAAAAACAGCCGGGCCACGCGATGGTGATATCCCGGCACCTCCGGACTGATGATTTGAGCCACAATTGTGTCGATCTCGATCTTGTCCAGGTGTTTGTAACGCAGCAGTGCCTTCTGAATCTCGGGATGCTCGCGGGCCATTTTCTTGGCCTCGGCGATCTCCGCCGGAGCGAGCGAGGTTGGCATATGCGGCCGGCTTTCGACGTTGGTGACGGTGATTTTATCCAGCCGAACCGTGACGAGGATTGCCAGGTTGCCCTCATAACGATAGAAGGTGAGAAGGGCGTAACGCTGCGGTGGTTTGACGCTTTCGTCGAGAACGACCTCGGAATTGGTCAGATAGATTTTGCCTTTCCAGAGATCTCGGTCCTTGAGTGCCTTCTCGGCCGCGGCGGGCACGGCTTTTTGTTCCGCGGCGGTCAGTTCGCGCGGCTGTGGTGGATCGCCTGGAAGCATGAGGGCCAAGGCCACAAAAGCGCTAAGTCGCATCATCGCAGGTTCTCGAAAAAAGGCAGGCAAGCTGAGGCTTGATGCTACAGGAGCGAGCGGCGCTTCGCAAGACAGTAGATTAGGTTTTCAACCGGACTAACTCTCCAACGATTCAACGTTTTGCAACAAGGGAGGACACCATGAAAAAAATGATCGTCATGCTGGCGGTCCTGAGCGCGGTGGCGTTCGCGCCCGCATTCGCTCCAGGCCAGGACTACATCACCAAGCGGCTCGACAAATCGCCGCGCCATCACGAATGGACCAAGATCAAACAGGGTAAGCGCAACGTGGAGACTTTCATCGTCTATCCCGAGGTGAAGGACAAGGCGACGGCTGTCGTAATCATCCACGAGATTTTTGGCCTCTCCGACTGGATGCGAGGCATGGCCGACCAGCTTGCTGAAGCCGGCTACATAGCCATCGCTCCTGATTTCCTGTCCGGCACCGGACCGGGAGGCGGCGGCACCAAGGCTTACAAAGCCCAGGGCGACATTACCAAGGCAGTGCAGCAATTGCCCGCGGCCCAGGTCACCGCGGATTTGAACGCCGTTTGCGACCACGCCCTCAAGATTCCCGCCTGCAACGGCAAACTGACCGTGGGCGGCTTCTGCTGGGGCGGCGGCCAAACGTTCCGCTTCGCCACCGACCGCAAGGACCTCAAGGCTGGATTCGTCTTTTACGGCAGCTTCGCTCAAAACAAGGACAACCTGGCCAAGATCAACTGCCCCATTTATGGCTTCTACGGCGAAAATGACGCCCGCATCAATGCCACCATTCCCGATTCGCAAAAGCTGATGAAGGAGTTGATGAAAACCTACGAACCGGTGACTTACGCCGGCGCGGGCCACGGCTTCATGCGGGCCGGCGAAGAGCCGGCGGCCAAGGGCAGCGCCAACGCCAAGGGCCGCGATGAGGCGTGGGAGCGCTGGAAAGCGATTTTGAAGAAGATCTAACAACCTTTGTTGGTTTGAATTATTCGGCTGTTTCGATTTTGTGGGCCGGCCTTCCCAGGCCGGCCTGGGAAGGCCGGCCTACAAATCCCATGCTGCAATATCGCCACTCTTATTTCGCATTGCAACCACGGAGAACGCTATGAAAAAGATGCTCGTCACACTGGCGCTGCTGTCCATGGTGACAGTCGTCCAGGGCCAGGACTTCGCCAAAAAACGGCTCGAAAATTCGCCACGGCACCACGATTGGGTGCAAATCAAGGTCGGCAACCGCACCGTTCACGCTTTTGTGGCCATTCCTGAAAAGAAGGAAAAAGCCACGGGCGTCATCGTCATCCACGAAAACAAGGGCCTGACCGAGTGGGCCTGCGGCGTGGCCGATCAGCTCGCCGAGCAGGGTTACGTCGCCATCGCCCCCGATCTGCTCTCGGGCATGGGCCCAGGCGGCGGCAACACCAAAGATTTCAAGAGCACCAACGATGCCACGATGGCCATCGGCCAGCTGTCGATGAAACCCGAGCAGGTCACGGCCGACCTGAACGCCGTGGCCGACTTCCTGGTCAAGCATCCGGCCTGCAACGGCAAGATCACCGTCAGCGGCTTCTGCTGGGGCGGCGGTCAATCGTTCCGCTTCGCCACGGACCGCAAAGACCTCAAGGCGGCTTTCGTCTTTTACGGCCAGTTTGCCCAAACCAAGGAGAATTTGGCCAAAGTGCCCTGCCCTGTTTACGGCTTCTACGCGGAAAATGACGCCGGCATCAATGGGACGATCCCGACCTCTCAGAAGCTAATGAAAGAACTGAATAAAACCTACGAAGCGGTGACCTATCCGGGCGCCGGCCACGGCTTCATGCGCGCCGGCGAAGACCCAGCTGCCAAAGGGACCGCCAACGCCAAAGGACGGGACGCGGCCTGGGAACGCTGGAAGGCGATTTTGAAAAAGATTTGAGTTCTCGCACCGCTTGCGGCTTGGCGTTTGTCGCAGCTTTTGACGGACGCGATGATGCCAAGCCGCAAGCGACTGTAGGAGCCTCACAATGCTCAAAGGCCTGTCCTGGACCCGGCTAACCGGGCTGACTATTCACATCCTGCTCGGCGGTTTGCTGGTGTTAGTTGGCCTGGCGATGTTCAACCACGATCCGTCGCATTTCGATTTGGATCGCCTGCAAAGCTCCTTGATCTGCGGCGGCGCGGCCTTGGCGGGCATCTTGCTTATCGTGCCACGCACCGCGCTGCTCGGGGCCTTGCTGGCCAGCGCGTTTTTTGGTTGGACGCTCTGTTTTCACATGGTGCGGCACGAGTCGTATGTCGCGCCATCAGCGTTTTTGTTGGTCACGTGGGTGAGCGGTTGTTTGCGGAATCCTGATTTGTTTTTGAATTCAAAAAGCTAAACATCTGGCAATGAAGGGGCTTGGCCATGAACCGCCTTGCTGGTTTGATTATCCTTATTCTTTTGGGCGGCTTGCTTACATTTGTGGGTTTGATCGGCCTGCTGGGAATGATGCCACCGCCGCCCGAGGAAAAGGAGCCGTCTGCTCAAAGCAAAACGTTGCCGATGCCTGCCGCTGAAACCGCGAAATTAATCGCCGTGGGTCAAGTGCTCACGGGCTTGTTGCCCATTATTCCAAGAACGTCATCGCTGGGCGTTTTGATGGCGAGCGGTTTCTTTGGCGGGACGATTTGCTTTCACCTGGTGCGTGGAGAACCCTACTTCGTGCAATCCGGATTGCTGCTTTTGACCTGGATTGGCGGGTACTTGCGAAATCCTGGCTTGCTGGCAAGCTTGAGACGATAGGCGGCAAACGGCTCAAGTTTTGATCGCTTCGAGTTCGCGGAGGTGGCGTTTTTTCATTTCCAAAATGCCGTGCACTTGGTGCCGCGTCGGCTCATCCTCAATTGCTTTGACGTCGGCTTCCAAATCCACGACGCCGCGCTTTTGATGCTGCACCAAAAGCGGCACCAAACGGTCCAGCGACATGTAATTGTAAGACGTGAAATACGACGGATAAGCGCCAAGGTAAGGCGGCGTCAGGCGATTCCTGGCTAGGTAGCGCGACAGTGTAGCCGCACCTTCGCGTTCTTCGTCCACCAGGGTGCGGATTTGGGCCACAGTCGCCCCATCTTCGGGGACATTCCACGGAAACGATTCGCCAGAGTATTGCAGGAACGAGCGGCCCTCGCGGCGAATGATGTCTTGCAAATGTAGATAAGTCATCCGGTCGATCACGGGGAACTCCTTTGAGCGGATTTAACGGGGGCGCTAAATCCGTTGACCCCCGTGGTCAGGGCCGCGTCCGACAGCCCGTCCCAGAAGATGCCCAGGACGATAAGCACCAGGGCGAGAATGCCGGCGTAGCCCTGGACCATGAACGGCACCTTGAGCCGCTCCACAGGTCGGCCTTCGACTTCCTCCAGGCGCTTGTCGATAATCATCACCTTCAAGACCTTGATGTAGTACAGGGCGCTAATGACGGTGTTAAGGCCGCCGATCACAAGCAAAGCGTACATTGTTTGACTGAGGCCGCTCTCGCCTTGCGTCCCGAAATCTCTGGCCGACTCGAAAATCACGCTAAAGATCTGGAACTTGGCCATGAAACCCGCCAGCGGGGGAATGCCAAGAAGACTAAGCAAAAAGACCGCCAGCGTCAAAACCAGGAAGGGAGCTCTGTACACCAGGCCGCGGAAATCCTTGAGGTCTTCGGAGTTGGTCAAGTTCCGCAAGTAAGCGACGATGGCGAAAGCGCCCAAGTTCATGAATAGATAGACGACCAGGTAGAACAGCACCGCCCCCGCGCCGGCGGTCGTGAGGGCACACAGGCCCATCATCATGTAGCCAGCGTGAGCGATGGTCGAGTAAGCCAACAGGCGCTTGAGATTGGTTTGGGCATACGCCGCCAGGTTGCCGAAGGTCGCAGTCATGGCGGCAAAGAAGGCCAAGGTCGGCACCAGATACTTGGCGACGACAATAAAGTGGGGATCACTTTGCGGGCCCGCGAGCACCAACACGAACCGGGCCAACAGCGCCAGTGCCGCCCCCTTGGACGCCACCGACAAAAAGCCGGCAACTTCCGCGGAGGCGCCTTCGAAAACATCCGGGCACCAGAAGTGAAACGGGACTGCCGCCAGTTTGAAGGCGATGCCGATCAAGAGAAACAAGCCACCAAGAAGGATCATGTAATCAAGCGAGCCGTCGGCGATGTTTTTGGCCACGTCCGGCAAATAGCCGGTCCCGAATTTGCCGGCGATGAGGCTGATGCCATAGAGCATGACGCCCGCCGCGCCGCCGCCGTAAACGACGTATTTCAGGGCCGCCTCGCTCGATTGCCGGCGGCCCTTGAGGAAGCCCGCCAGGGCGTAACTCGGCAAGCTGGCCATTTCAATGCCGATGAAGACCATCATCAAGTGGTTGGACGACGCCATGATGCACATGCCCAGCGTGGCGCCAAGGAGCAGTACGCTGAAATCGGCGGAGTCTTCCTTGTCGGGAATGCCGGTTTGCAAAGCCAAGAGCAGGATCAAGGCGGTGAAGCCCAGCAGAAACAACCGCAGAAAGATGGTGAAGTTATCGTAAATCAACAAACCGGCGAACATTTCCAACGATTTGGGCTGCGGCGTGTATTCGGAGCGTGGGTCAAGATAGTTGCCGGTCCACTGATTAAGGGCGTATAGGAATGCCACGACGGTCAAACCAAGAGCGACCCAGCTAAGATGGACGTAATTGAAGTATTTGAACAAGCGCAAGACGAGCAGGAACACGATGGCGGCGCAGAGAATCAGCTCGGGCAGGAAGGCGAGCAGATCTTGGGTGGAGATATTCAGTGTCATGCTAAAATTCCAATGCGGCGAAGCCACCATGCATGACGGCCTGGGAAGGCCGTCCTACATGGACGCGACTTGTCTCCTACCTACCCAGTTGTGCCAGGGAATCGACTAGTCCCGTCACGTGCGGTTCCATCCAATTGAGCAAAAACATGCCCGGCAACACGCCCAGCGCAATCGCCAGAATCACCAGCGGCACGATGCAAAGCAGTTCGCGCAAATTGATGTCCGGAAAATCCTTGTACGCCGGGTTCGTCCCAAAGCAGACGCGCTGGAGCGTCCACAGGATGTAGGCGGCCGTGAGGATCACCGTCAACGCGGACAGCACCGCTAGCACTTGCCCCAGGGCTGGGAACTGCGCGGGGCTGAAGTTCCATGTTCCCAGGATCACCATGAATTCGCCTACGAAGCCGCACATGCCCGGCAAACCCATCGCGGCAAAAAAGATAATGGCGCTGATGCCGCCGTAAAGCGGCATTGGCTCGTTGAGGCCGCGGAAATTGTCGAGGTTGCGGTGGTGGGCACGGTCGTAAATCACGCCCACCAAAAAGAACATGCCGGCCGAGGTGATGCCGTGGGCGATCATCTGGAACATGGCGCCGTTCATGGCCCAGGACCAGTAACCGGGGCCGTCCTTGCTCCACACCGCGATGCCAAGAATGACGTAACCCATGTGGCTGATCGAGCTGTAGGCCACCAGTTTCTTGAAATCGGTTTGAGCCATGGCCGCGAAGGCGCCGTAGACGATGTTGATCATCGCCACGATGGTGATGGCCACCGCCAAATACTCGGCGGCAAAGGGACAGATCGGATAGCAAATGCGAATGATGCCATAACCGCCGAATTTCAGCAACACACCCGCAAGAATCATGCTAATGGGCGTGGGGGCCTCGACGTGGGCATCAGGCAACCACGTGTGGAAGGGGAACAACGGCACCTTGATGGCGAAGCCGATGAAGAGCAGCAGAAACATCGTAATCTGGAAGCCCTTCTTGCTGAAAAAGTCCTGATCGGCGAGGCGTTTTTTGACCGCGGCCTCGCGCAGGGCGCGCGTTGCCGGATCAGGCTCCGCCCTGGCAGCTTTCATGCCGGGATTGACGCTGTCCGAAAGGGCGTCTTCCTGGCGGCCGTCTGTCAGCGCCAGCATTGCCGCCTTGCCGGCCTTGGCCAGCGTTATCAAATCAAAGGAATTCACCACAACCTTGGCCCGATAGGATTCCCTTTCCTGAGCGGTCAGGCCAGTGAACGGCACTTTACTGTTGGGCTTGTCGTCGTGATATCTTTGTTCCGCCGCCCTTTCCACCTTCTGCTGATCGACGAAATCGCGCACATCGGTGAAGTAGAAAGCCAGCAGGGCGATCAAGATGAACACCGAGCCGAGCAGAGTGTAAAGGAAGAACTTAATGGCCGCATATTCGCGCCGCGGACCGCCCCAAACGCCGATGAGGAAATACATCGGCAACAGCATCACTTCCCAGAAAATGTAAAAGAGGAAAAAGTCCAGCGCGAAGAACGTGCCGATCATGCCCGTTTCCAAAAGTAGAAACAGGGCGCAATAACCACGCACATGCTTTTCGATGTTCCAGCTGGCGATCATGGCCAGGAAGCTTAGCAACGTGGTCAACAGGATCAGCGGCATGCTGATGCCGTCGATGCCGAGGTAATAATCGATGTTGAATCGCGATATCCACGGCACACGGCTCAGCCAATCGCCTCCCTTGCGAACATTGACTTTGAGCGGATCGGTGGTGAACTGCGCATCAGCCGCCGCGTCATGGCGTGCCAGCAGCGAGGTGTTCGCATTGGGCCTGTTGTCCTTGTCCGGCGTTTGACCCTGCATGCCCGTGTAATCGATGAATACGCACAGGCTCAGCACAAGCGTGACGGCGGTGCCCAACAGCGACCACCAGCGCATGTATTCTTCGGTGCCGCGCGGAAAGAACAGCAGCGCCAGCGCGAAGAACGCCGGCACAAAGATGACCAGCGACATCCAGATCAGGTCGAGTTCGGCGTCTGCCATTTCCAAAACCTCGAAATAATCGCAATAAAACGAGCGTCGGGTTTATTCCCGCCGGTCATTTGCCCACGGGCGACGCGCCCAACAGCGACGTCAAAATCACCCAAATGCCAATCGCCGCCACCACCAAGAAAACTACGTAACTGCGCAAGTAACCCGTCTGCACATTGCGCAGCCAGTTGCCGACGCCGTAACATGCTCTGGCAATGACATTCACCAGGCCGTCAACAATGCGGTTGTCGAAGCGGCCGCTCCCGCGCGAGACCCCGACGGCCGCCTTGGCCGTGTTGTCCACGGCGCCATCGATCACCTTGGTGTCGAAGAACTTGCACCAGCCGGCAACGGCGAGCGCCGGCCTTACCAACAACGCACTATAAACGGCATCGAAATACCACTTGTTGACCAGAAACGCGTAAACGCCGGGGAACTGCTCCTTGGCATCCGCGGGGTCGAGCAAGTTCAAATAGTAAACCGCGGCTGCCAAACAAAACGCCAAGACCGCCAGGCCAAGCACCATGTTGCCGACGAGAAAATGCCAATCATGTGCTTGGTAGCGAACATTAACGTCGGCGTGCTTGGTGGGGCCACCCCGCCAAATCAAACCGTTGGGCCCGGTGTCAACGCCCGCGACGACACCGAAGTCGGCCATCACGGAATCGGGTTGCGCATGATGAATCTGGTGTTCCAGCCAGCTCCCTTCTGGATCCCACGGGTACTGCCCCCACGCCACCGTCACGGCGAAAAAGGCCAGGACAATGAGCGGCGCTGTCATCAACCACGGCGATTCATGAGCGTGTTCGTAAACATGATGATCTCGCGGCTTGCCGGTGAAAGTCATGAACCACATGCGAAACATGTAAAACGCCGTCATTCCGGCGGTCAAAAACGGCAACAAAAACAACAAAACATGGTGCTTGTTCACCATCACGAAGCCCATCGCCTGGGCCAGAATGGCGTCCTTGCTGTACCAACCGCTAAAGAGCGGCACGCCGGCGATGGCCAGGCAGCCGACCAACATGGTCAAAGCGGTAATCTTCATTTTTGGATAAAGGCCGCCCATCTTGGTCATTTCTTGCTCGTGATGGCAGCCGTAAATGACGCTGCCGGAGCCGAGGAACAAGAGAGCCTTGAAAAACGCATGTGTAATCAAATGGAAAAGCCCGGCGACCCAGCCGCCGATGCCGAGGGCCAGCATCATGAAGCCGAGTTGACTGACAGTTGAATAAGCCAGCACTTTTTTGATGTCGGTCATCACCAGGGCAATCGACGCGGCGACGAAAAGCGTGATGGCACCCGTGTAGGCAATGACCAGCAACACCTCAAACGTAAACAGCGGGAAGCAACGGCCGACCAGGTAAACGCCGGCGGCGACCATGGTCGCGGCATGGATTAAGGCGCTGACCGGCGTGGGGCCTTCCATGGCGTCTGGAAGCCACACTTGGAGAGGAAACTGGGCCGACTTGCCGACGCAACCCAGGAAAATGCCAAGACCGGCGGCGACAAGCATCCAGTAAGGCATGGAGCCGTATACCGGGTGTCCCACGCGCGGCTGAGGATCGCCGATGCTCAGCTTGTCCAGCGGCTTGAGATCGGCGCTGTGGTCGCTTGGTTCCAGGGGGAACAAAACCGCTCGCGTTTCCAACGATGCTTGTGTGTTATCGCCCAGAATCGTGTATTTGTATTTGTTCTCGTCTTTTCCCGCTTCTGAGGAAACTTGGTTGACACGAATGATCTGCCCGCCCAGCTGGACCTGGCCATGCGAATGTTCCAGCGGCGCTCGCACACGCTGGAAGATTTCCTCAAAATTGAAAGTGCCCACATGGGTCCAAAGAATCAAAAGACCAATGACAAAACCGGCGTCGCCGACGCGGTTGGTGATAAACGCCTTGTTGGCGGCATTCGATGCACTGGTTCGCTCAAAATAGAAACCGATGAGCAAGAAGGAGCAAATGCCGACCAGCTCCCAGCTGATGAACACCTGGAAAAGATTGTCGGCCAGCACCAAATTGAGCATCGAGAAACAGAACAGCGATAGATACAAAAAGAATCGCCCAAAGCGGCCGCGGCGATGCAAGTGGCCGTCGGCCGTATGAACCTGATGATCGGCGACCTGCACACCCAATTCATCCGCCATGTAGCCGATGGAGAAGATATGAATGAGTGTGGCGATAAACGTCACCATCACAAACATCAGCGCCGAAAGCATGTCGATGCGGTAGCCGAGGTCCAGCATGGTGCCCGGCTGGTGATTGCGAAGTTCGTGGAGTTGATCCTCTTTTTTGGCGATTTCCTTGGCGATTGCTTCTTCCCCGGGCGTCCCTTTCGCGTCTTTGGCGCCCGGCGGCGGCAGCTTGGCCTGGAGGCTGTTGATTTCGTTCTGTAACGCCGTGATTTCCTTGGTTGCCGGGAAGATGCGCGCCCAGGTGAGCTTGTCGGCCCACTCGCCTTTTAACTCGGCCAGGCGGCTTTCGCTGGCCTTGATGCTCTTGTCTGCGTTTTTGATTTTGGTTTCAAGCGATTCAAGCTCTTCGCGCTTGGTCTGCAATTCGGCCTTTAGCTGTTTCATCTTCTCGGCAGAGTTGCCGGGGCTGGCCATTTGTAATTCAAGAT
>DASRAT010000262.1:0-8324 GCA_035638015.1 Gemmataceae bacterium
GACGTGCTGCTGTGCATCAACACCGGCCGGCTCCGCAAGGACGAAGGCCGCATGCGTTACGGCAGCGATCAGTTCTATGTGCGTGCCGCCGACGAGATGTACAAACTGTTCCCAGATCATGCCGACGCGGTCCAGCGCAGCCAGGAAATCGCCGACGGTTGTTCCCTCAAGCTTGATTTTGGCAAGCGTCATTTTCCCGTTTTCACGCCGCCCGGTCTCAAGAAACCCGAGGCCTATCTGCGCGAGCTTTGCGAAGTGGGCCTGCTGGAACGCTATGGTGATAACCCGCCCGAGGCCGCCCGCGCCCGCCTGGAGCTGGAGCTGGACATCATTTGCCGCATGGGCTTCGCCAGCTATTTTCTGATCGTCTGGGATTTCGTGCGTTTCGCGCTGGAAAACAAGATCCCGGCCAGCGCCCGCGGTTCGGCCTGCGGCGCCCTTGTTAGTTACGTGCTCAAGCTTAGCCACGTCTGCCCGCTTGAATACGACTTGCTGTTTGAGCGCTTTCTCGATCCCAACCGCAGCGAGGCGCCCGACATCGACATCGATTTTTGCCAGGAAGGCCGCGAGAAGGTGATTGCCTACGTCCGCCAGCGCTATGGCGAGCAGAGCGTCGCCCAGATCGGAACCTTCGGCACCATGGCGGCTCGCGCGGCGATCAAGGATGTGGGCCGCGTGCTGGACATTCCGCTGGAGCGTGTTACCCGCCTCACCAACATGATTCCCAAAACCCTGGGCATCACCCTGGACGAAGCGCTCAAACAGAGCCCCGAATTGCGGCAGGAATACGAAGGCGATCCTGCCATTCGCGAATTGATCGACATTGCGAGACGTTTGGAAGGCACCAACCGCAACGCGGGAACGCACGCCGCCGGCGTCGTCATCGCCAACGGGCCGCTCACCGATTATGTGCCGCTCCAGCGTGTCGTTCGCAAGGGCGACGACGGCGTCAAGAAAGAGGAAGCCATCGTCACCACACAATGGGTGATGGGCGACCTCGAAAAAGTCGGCCTTCTCAAGATGGATTTCCTCGGGTTGCGCACGCTGACGTTGCTCGACAACTGTCTGCGCATGATCGAGAAAAGCACCGGCGAAAAAATCGATTTGTTCAAAATCCCGCTCAATGACGCCAAGACGTTTGCGCTGCTCCAGCGCGGTGACGCCAAGGGCGTCTTCCAGCTGGAATCCGAAGGCATCCGAGAGTTACTGAAGCGGATGAAGCCCGACAGCATTCGGGACATCACCGCCATGATGGCCCTTTACAGGCCCGGTCCACTCCAGGGCGGCATGGTGGACGACTACGTCAACCGCAAACACGGCCGGGCGAAGGCCACCTATCCGCACCCGGTGATGGAAGAGATTTTGACCGAAACGCACGGCGTCATGGTTTACCAGGAACAGGTCATGCGCATCTTGAACCGTCTGGGCGGCATCGAGTTGTCCAAAGCCTATGCCTGCATCAAGGCGATCAGCAAAAAGAAGCACGATGTCATCGAAAAGAACCAGGCCGAGTTCATCGCGGGCAGCAGAGAACGCGGTTTGCCCGAGGAAAAAGCCCGTGAGATTTTCGAGCTTATTACCTTTTTCGGTGGTTACGGCTTCAATAAAAGTCATTCAGCCGCCTATGCCCAGATCGGCTACCAGACGGCTTACCTCAAAGCGAATTACACCCCCGAGTTCATGGCCGCCCTTTTGACCAGCGAAATCGAAGACGGCAACAAGCGCGACATCATGGTCGAGCATTTCGAGGACGCCAAGAAACTTGGCTTTCCGGTGCGGCCGCCGAACATCAACACCGATGAACCCGATTTCACCGTGCAAAGCGATCAAATCCGCTTTGGTTTGGTTGCCATCAAGGGCCTGGGCCGCGGCGCGGCCGAGAACATTGTAGCCGCTCGCAAAACCGGCCCGTTCAAGGACATCTTCGATTTCTGCGAACGCATCGATCACAAAATCGTCCCTAAATCGGCCATCGAGCGTCTGGTCAAATCGGGTGCCTTTGATTGCTTCGGCGCTCATCGCGCCCAGCTCTGGCAAGTGCTGTCACGAGCGGTGCAAGCGGCCGGCGAGGTGCAAGACGACAAACGGCACGGTCAGCTCAATCTGTTCGCGGAGTTTGCGGAACAAGTCGCCGAACAAGGCGGCAACGCGGAGGCGCTGCCGGACATCCCCGAATGGCCGGCCAGCGAGAAGCTCAAGTACGAAAAGGAAGCCCTGGACTTTTACATGTCCAGCCACCCCTTGGCGCAGCATGACAATATCATTCGTCTTTTCTCAACGCACACCGTCCAGCTACTGCGCGAATTGAACGCCGGCCAGGAGATTGTTGTCGGCGGTATGCTCGGGTCGGTGCGTTTCGGCAACACCAAAAACGCCCGCAACGGCAACTCGCGCTATGCCCGCTTCAAGCTCGAGGATTTCAGCGGCACCGTCGAGTGCGTGATGTGGCCCGACGATTTCGCCCGTTACAAGGACCTGGTGCAAGAAGATCAAATTTGTTTCGCGGCCGCCTCGGTGGAACGATCTCGTGAGGAACCCGGGCTTGTCGTGCAGCGTCTAATGACCATGGACCAGGTCCAGCAGGAACGCACCACCGGCGTGGTCATCAACTTGGCCCTGGGCAGACATGTTAGGCAGCACGTGGAAGCCGTGGCCCGCGTGTTGCAACGTTCGCAGGGCACTTGTCCCGTGTTTGTCAACGTTGTCGATGCGGCCAACAAGCGGATGCTGCTCAAGGCCAGCGAGGAATATCGCGTCAATCCCAAGACTTTGGCCCGCGCCGAGCTGGAAACACTGCTTGGCCCCGGCAGCGTCTTTTTCTCGCGGCAGGGCAATGGCAATGGCCGGCAGGGTTGATTCACGCCGGACAGGCGTTGCCAGATCGAAATGGCACTTGCACAAGGTAGCGGCAGTACCTTATACTTGAGGGGACATTTTAGGCAGGGTGCGCTTACCTCATTTCTTCAGGAATCCACCTATGTTTCGCCGGTCTCTCTTTCGCGCCTGGCGGCGTCCATTGGCGAGCCGCTCCCGGATGCACCGTGTTCAACTTTACTTCGAACAATTGGAGCAACGCGCCGTTCCCGCCGTCTATCCGCTCACACCCGCGGCAGTGCGGCATGCTTACGGCTTTGATCAGGTGGTGGGCGACGGCAAGGGCCAGACCATCGCCATCATTGATGCCTACGACGCACCCAACATTTTCAAGGACGCGGACACCTTTGACAAAAGTTTTACCTGGAGCGGTAGCGGCCAAACGATCTACAGCCAGTTCGGCGCCAGCACTTCATGGCTCACCAAGGTTAACCCCACCGGCCATATTCCTCGCGCCAACGTCGGTTGGGCGCAGGAAATCTCGCTAGACGTGGAATGGGCTCACGCCATTGCCCCGGCGGCCAAAATCATGCTCGTCGAGGCCAGTTCGAATAGCCTCACCAGCTTGCTCAGCGCCGTGGATTACGCCACTACTCATGGCGCCCAGGTTGTGTCGATGAGCTGGGGTTCCGGCGAGTTTTCCGGCGAAGCAGCCTATGATAGCCATTTCTTGCACACGGGAGTCACCTATGTGGCCTCGTCTGGCGACGCCGGCTCGGTGACCGAGTGGCCGGCGGTGTCGCCCAATGTCATCGGCGTGGGCGGCACATCGCTCAATGTGGACGCCTCGGGAAATTACATTTCCGAATCGGCCTGGACCGACAGCGGCGGCGGCGTTAGCGCCTATGAATCCAAGCCGAGCTACCAAAGCGGCGTCACGCTCAGCGCGACCAAACGCACCAGCCCCGATTTGGGTTACGACGCCGATCCCAATACCGGCTTTTGGGTTTACGACTCGTACCACGCGGGCGGCTGGGGTGAATACGGCGGCACCAGCGCCGGCGCTCCCCAGGTGGCGGCCATGATCGCTTTGGCCAACCAGGGCCGCACGTCGGCCTTGAGCAGTTCGGGCGCCTTGACTGCGATCTACAGCCTCAACGCCGCCGCCGATTTCCACGACGTCAGCAGCGGCAACGCCGGCGCCAACTCCGCCACCACTGGTTACGACATGGTGTCCGGCGTGGGGTCGCCCAAGGCCAGCCTCCTGATCGGTTTGCTGCAAAGCGGCTCGGTAAGCAGCTCCCTGGTGAAAAATGCCGCCAGCACCAATACCACATCCACCACGGATACTCATTCCACGGCTGTCCGCGGCGGCACGGGCTCGGTTGAAAGCCATTTCTTTTTTGTGGCGGACCTGGCGACCCAAAATGTTGTCCTGGCGCCAGCCCCCGCCGTGCAGCTCGCCGGCCAGCCCCTGGACGTGCAGGTCTTCATGATGCCCAGTATGCAACCATCGCCCACCAGCCGGGCAGCCTTCCAGCAGCTGGGCCAGAACCTCGATTTGCCCGAAGACGATGACAGCCCGGCGCCGCCAGCGGCCAACAGGCCGCCGGCTGCCGCACCCGCCGCGCCTCAGCCGGTTCAAGACGCAGGTTACTGGTTGCCGGCGCTCGATTTGATCTTTAGCCAGGAAATGCCGCCACGCGAACAGATTTGGGATGCGCCTGCCGCGCCAGTTGAGCCTGCAATGGATGACTCCTGCATGGTTGCCGCCATGGCCCTGGTTGGCGGAGCGGTGCTTGCGGGCACGCGTAATGGCTCTCCACAAGATCGATGGACGGACGATAAACGACGCCAAAGGGCCAAACGTTAATCACTGAGATCGACGGAAGTAAAGCGGCGAGCCGGGGTTGTCCTCGGCTCGCTTTGTTTTTGGGCCCACCCTTTCTCAGTGCGCCTGCATCAATCAACGAGCGGCGTGGTTTATCCCCGCCGGAAAAAGCCCGGCGGCTCGTCAATGCTCATGCCAATGTAATCGAGTGGCAGCGCGGCGGGAGCAGAGCGGTAGCGCAGAGGTAGCACACCGATGATTGACGGTGCGCTCATGCTCGGTAATCTGGGCGGGGTTGAACGCGTCTGCGTTCATCGACAGGCCGACTCGGGACGCTGACCTCGCCATTGTTTCGGCCCCGGAAGCGTTTTTCGGGAGGTAGCGGGAGTCGCGTTTGCAGGGGTTTTGGCCATACGCTTGAAGGAGCATCAGATGAAGTTTACAATGTGGATGGTACGGGCAGCGTCGACGGTATTGCCGCCACGGTACTTGATGGCGGCGGCCGTGTTGCTATTGGCGACGGCGGGCAACGTCAACGCTCAGGGCAAAATCGAGTGGACAACTGCGCCCAAACCCAATGCCAACAATG
This sequence comes from Gemmataceae bacterium, assembly GCA_035638015.1. Classification (GTDB taxonomy): domain Bacteria; phylum Planctomycetota; class Planctomycetia; order Gemmatales; family Gemmataceae; genus DASRAT01. The sequence continues at coordinate 5,235 of DASRAT010000262.1, forward strand.
GTCAACTGGACTTCGCCATCAAAATCACGCCTGACGCCGGCTGGGAGCCTCAAAAAATCAAGGAGAAAGACAAGAAGGACGAATTTCATATCGTTCAAATAATTTATTGGGAAAGCGGCGGCAAAGGAGTCGTCAAAAGCCATTTTGTTGAAGTGACCAAGGATGGTGCCGGCAATTGGGTGCGCACGGATGTGCTAAAGGGCCTAGAGTCAACTAAGGAGTACAACGTAATCATCATGGCCAACATGACAAAGAAAGGGCAGGCCCCCAAAGGCATAGGCATTGATCCGGCCAAGGGAACTCCGAAGTAGCAATGCGATAACCGGCAGGGTTGTCGGTGACACTTCGGGAGATTTCACCGGCAATCCTGCTTCCTCCGGAAACGGCGTTTAGTGGCACTAGGGCCCCGACGACTCATCGAGCTTTGGAAAGGATCGACAAACATGACAATTCACGGAGCACACCGGCGGGCGCTATCGCTTATTGAGGTTGTCGTGGTGATTGCGGTCATCGTGGTTGTGGTGGCTATTGCCGTTCCCGCCATAATCGGCATTCGACAAGTTGCATACCAAACAGCAAGTAAGAACAATGTAAAGCAAATCGTCTTGGGACTTCACGGCTACGCAAACGACAATCGGGGCCGATTCCCATCCATTGGTTTTCAAAAAACAGTGACCTTTGGCGATCAAATGGTAACTGTTGTCCCAGAGCAAGGACGCTCGATCCACCTGTCAATACTGCCATACATTGATGGGACAGCAAGCGACGGCGAATACCTCCCTTTTTTTACAAGTCCAGCGGACCCCACAGCGGATATGGCGCAATCATCGGATTGGAGAGCGTCCAGCTATGCCGCCAATGTGGAAGCATTTGCAATTGGTGGCGTGTTCCCCACTGCCTTCAAAGATGGGATTTCCAACACCATAGTTTTTGCCGAGCATTATGCTGTTTGCGGTGACTATCGGTTTGATTACGCTTTGGACCAAGCTTATTCGCCGTTTGCGTTCCTAACGGTGGATTACGACAGGTTCTCGCCACCTGGCGGTCTTCGCCGAGCCACATTTGCCGATCAATTGGACAACGGGCCAGCAACGTCAGGCAACCCGCCCGTGAGCACGGATGGATGGGGCATGGGCGTTACATTCCAAGCTGCTCCCTCAGTTGCCAACTGTGATTGGCGCTTGGCCCAAACCCCTCATTCCAACGGCATGGTGGTTGGCATGGCAGATGGGGCTGTTCGCATTCTCTCGCCTGGCATCTCCCCAGAAACCTATTGGGCCTTGGTCACCCCCGCCGGCGGCGAAATCCTTGGCCCTGACTGGATTGATTGACGCCAACCCTTGACGTTGCCCCCAGGTCGAATAACCTAACCGGCGAAATATCAGTGCCGCGTCCAAAACCAAGAAAGGCCCAATTTCCCGTAACTCCACGCCCACGCCGGGGGCGGATTCTTGTTCTAGCAGGCAGAAGGAGACCCGTTCATGGCATCCCAGGCTTATCCGCCTCGTGATCCGCGTCCCGTCACCGACGCGGAGTTTCGCTATTTTCAAAGACTTTACGCCAAGCTCTTCAAAGTTGCCCGCGCCGCCTCCCCGCGCAAAAGGTGTGATCCGTGCGCCTGTGCAGTCGCCTGGGCCGCAGTCTGCCATCTGGCGCCAGAAGAGATCTTTCAATGGATGTACTATCACGGCCACGTCGAACATCTGACGGGACCGACGCGCGCCAAACTCGTTCCGCGCGACAGCACGCTGTTGCGGCCAGATAGTTGGCTGGCGCTCACGCCCGCCGGGCAGGCGTTTGCCAATGACATGCTCGACTTGTGCAGCCAGAGCAAACAGGAAGCACGAGCCAGGTTCGCCATGGGCCGATTGACGCCCAGGTATGACGAGCAAGACCGTTCCTTCCGCTGGGGCGTTCACGAACTGAAACGCTTTCGGCAACGGGCCGGCAACCAGGAACTGCTTTGCCGTGTCTTCGAGGAGGAACGCTGGCCCGACCAGCTCGATGATCCATTGCCCCCCAAACAACCGGGGGATAGGAAGCATCGCCTGCGCATGACGATTCAAAAGCTGAAGCTGGTGCGCAAAGCACTGCTGCATTTCCAAGGTGAGGGCAGCGGCGACAGCGTTGTTTGGAAGACGGCTTGAAGCAGCAATTGGATTTTAGACGCCAAAGCGAGCCGGGGTTTGCCTCGGCTCGCTTTGCTTTTGGGCCGTGTTGGTTCATTGACTCCGTTTTCCACGCCGAATAGACCAATCCTCTCCGCCGCCCTGTTCATCCCTGTGAAAGGACCAGCATGCCGACCTATAACCCCAAAGAAATCGAGCCCCGCTGGCAGCGGTTTTGGGATGAGCACAAAACCTTCCACACGCCGGACACGTCGGATAAGCCCAAGGTTTATATCCTGGACATGTTTCCGTATCCGTCGGGCTCGGGTCTGCACGTCGGCCATCCCGAGGGTTACACGGCGACCGACATTCTCTGCCGCTACAAGCGCATGCGCGGCTTCAATGTGCTGCACCCGATGGGCTGGGACGCGTTCGGATTGCCGGCGGAACAATATGCGATTGAGACCGGCACTCATCCGCGGGCAACGACGCAGAAGAACATCGAGACCTTTCGCCGCCAGATCAAGATGCTCGGTTTCAGCTACGACTGGGAGCGCGAAGTTGACACTACTGATCCCAAGTACTTCAAGTGGACGCAGTGGATTTTCTTGCAGCTTTATGACACCTGGTACGACACGGAAAAACAGAAAGGGCGGCCGATCAGCGACCTGCCGATTCCAGCTGAGGTTAAGAAACAGGGTGAAGACGCGATCCGCCGGTATCAGGACAGCAAACGGTTGGCGTATCAAATCGAAGCGCCGGTCAATTGGTGCCCCTATCTGGGAACGGTGCTGGCGAATGAGGAAGTGGTCGACGGCAAATCGGAACGCGGCGGCCATCCAGTGGTGCGCATGCCGCTGCGGCAATGGATGCTGCGCATCACCGCCTATGCCGAGCGTTTGTTGAATGAGTTGGAGTTGGTGGATTGGTCGCATGCCATCAAGGAGATGCAGCGCAACTGGATTGGGCGTAGCGAGGGGGC
>DASRAT010000263.1:0-7380 GCA_035638015.1 Gemmataceae bacterium
AAGGCGTGCAGATAATAAGCGCAGGGCACAAATGCCGCGAAGCAGCCCACCAAACAAAGGAAGAGCTTGCGATTTAGTTGTCGTTTCATGGGATTAGAGATTGCCAGTGCGGAGAAACGGCTTGCGAGTGTTAAACACAGCTGATAGCTGGGCGCTCGTGCAGGGCGGGCCGATCATCGTGAGTTAAGGAACTGCTTTTTATGGTCAACCCACTGGCACCTTGGTGCCAGTGGGTTGACTTGAAGAATTGGAAAACTAGGCGGCACACAGGCAAGCCATGCTGATGGCAAAGCACCAGTGTAACCTGCCGAAAATGCCAACTAATCAATTATTGGAAGTCGTCCACAGCTTAAGCGTTCGTTTCCGCACCCATGCCCCAAACCCAGCCAGGGGTATTCCAGCCAACACCAAAAGAGCACCGGCCGGCACGGGGTTGGGTATCGTTTGCGTGTCAATTGTAAAATGGTCCTCGGTTCCCGGCGTAAGGCCATGCACAGTCGTGATATTTCCCAAGGAAAAAGGGCTACCAGGAACAGTCAACAATGCACTGCTGGAGTCGGCATCAACAGAGCTATTCTCTGAAACCAACGACGTCGCGTTAAGCAGGTTGATAGCTGCTGGAGTTGCTGCATCGGCTATATAGCCTCTGCTTGAAATTGTCCCACTACCAATGAAAGTGTTGGACAGAGAGTTTACTACCAATACTGGGGAGCCGTAAGGGTCCGGAAATGAATTATCATACTGCTGAATCTGAAAATCATTCACCCCGCCGCCTGCATTGCTAATCGCGACCTCGATATGGGAAATATGCGCACCAGTAAGCCCAGGTGTATTAGTGGTGGCCGAGATGTTTAGTTTGTAATTGCCAACGGTGATAGCGATTGCAAAGAAGCCCGTGCCAGTTGCCCCATAAGTAGCGGGTGGAGTAGTAAAATCAAAAGAACCAGTACCAGCGGGCGTAACAGTATTAAGGCCGCCGGATGGTGCTTGAGTAAATGAAACGCTGTTTAGCGTACCTACCTCCGTCACCACCAGCACAAAATTCGCTCGGCTTGGCGATGCCGTGGCTGCCACGACAATCACTGCCGCCAGCGTAAGTATTCCGGTCTTCATCATTTCAGGTCTCCCTCACGACTGTCATGCAATCGTGTGTTCAAGTTAAAGGTCTGCCTGTTCTCGAAACGCGCACTCAAACCCAACACCAGCAGCATCCTCGCCGAACTTTCATGCTTGCCCGGCAACAAACGTCGCCAAAACCTCACGCCGCGAATCCAACGCATTCGCCGCATCCATCGCCCGCACAAACTGGCAACTCGCCAATAGGGCCTTAAATCGCTCCCGACTCCTATCGATCCCAACATACGTCCTAAGCCGGTTCATCCACCCCACCGGCAACTGCTCCTGCCCTGGATCAAACTCCCAGGGATGAAAATACAACATCGCCACGGGAGGATCGCACATCTTCTCCACTTGCTTGAGCGCCCGCCGCATAAACCACAGCGGCAACAACCGAAAATACCCGCCGCCACCTACCGGCACATTGTTCCACAATACGCGCCACGTTGCCGGCGGCAACTCCAAAATCCCCCCGTTTGCCCCTTTTGCCCAAAATGGCCCCCTTGGCGCTCCTGGCACACCATAACGGTCATGCCACACGGGATAAATCGAAGAATCGTATTCAAATCCCTCTTCCGCAAGAATATCCAAGGCCCAAGCCGTTTGCCGCACGATGCTGAAGGTCGGTGCCCGATATCCTACAACCTCTTGCCCCGTCACCTGCTCCAAGGCATCCTTGCTCTTGCGAAGATCATCTCGAAAACCTTCCGGCGTCATGCTGTGCAGCCGGCGATGCTCCCAGCTGTGGCTGGCGACTTCATGACCCGCTCGCGCCATCGTGCGAATCAGCTTCGTATGCCGCCGAGTAAGCTCTCCCACCACGAAAAACGTTGCTTTGATCTCATGCCGGTCCAGTTGATCCAGAATCCACCGAGTCGAAACCTCAAGCCTGTCGCCGTAATACGCCTTCTGTGCTTCACTAATCTCCAAGCCGGCAGCCGCCTCGATCCGATAATGCTCTTCCACGTCGAAACTCAGCACCACCTGCGAGCCTTGGCGAGCTTCACTTGCTGCTGGTGCTTCAGAGGCAACTTCCTCTCGGGCATGAGGCGCGTCCTGCCGCCACTCTTTGATCGAGGTTTGAGCCACATCTATGTCCTCAGCGCTGACCGGCAACATGACCGGCTGGCGTGACAAATGACCACTTTGGCGTCAACTACGCACGCACGATTCGCGAGGAAATCGCCGCGGGCAGTCCAATAATAGTTAGCTGGTAGTTGACCCGTAACACAACAAGGTCATCGGACATGGCTCCCCACAGGCACCCAGGTAGGTCACCAACGGAAGATGGCCGCGCGAACTACCCCATAGCTCCAGCAGGGCTTGGGAGAAAAGTCCACGATCAACCAACTCCTCCAATGGTTTGGGCACCGCGAAGGATTTTGTTAACTACGTTTTTAGGCCATGTACGAAAGCTTGTCAAGGATATTTTATCCATTTTCCCATTTTTTGTCGCTCATCCCACAACCGGCATGAGCGACTCCACGGAGCATCAATCAAAAACTGAAATCGTCCGTGTTTTCAGCCGCAAACACCTTGTCAAGGACGTTTTCTGAAACCGGCGCGTCGGTCACAACATCCCTCCAATTCGCGTCGAATTCCAGAGAGAACACAGAGGCATCACGCCTGCCACCGATGTCGAGCAAATCGCGTGTGCCGGTAGCTAGCGCCAAGAGATTATCGCTGGACGCCAAGCCACTTGTCGAGCGCGTGCTCGTCGTAAACGCTGAATCGGTGACGGTCAACCTCATCCAGTCATTGTTCGCGATGCCGCTGATCTGAATTGGCTGCTGACTCACGGGAGGAATGGCTGTAAAGGATTGGGCCAGGTTCAACTGGGGCAGGATTGCGAATACAGGAGTATGTGACAGAGTCAGGTTTGGCGTGGCACTTTCAATGCGGGGCGCCGATTGGCCGACCGCCTGAGCCGCGGCGGCCGCACAGGCCGAGCACCCACAGCCGCTGGGGTGTGCCAAGGCGTTTTGGGCAGCAGTGCTGTTGTTCGCCATCAAGGCTTCCGGGCCGCTTTCCTTGCATTGCACCAAGGCGCTGAGGTCGGTAGCGCTAAAATCTCGGCGTACATCGGCCGTGGACAGGTACGGGTACATGACGGAAGTCAAATCGGCACTGTGACCCAGGCCGAGGGCGTGGCCAATTTCATGTGAAACAACGGTTTGGAAATCGAATTGACCAGCACCAATGCCCGCGGCATTGGCGCCCAGATAGTAGTTCCAACCGGTGACCAGCGTTATATCGGTCCCGGAGGTTACACCCAAAACGCCGTCTTGCGAAGAGCCGAGCACGCAGCTACTGGCGAGGTGAATGTGAATGGTAGACACGTCATTGGCGTCGCCGGCGCCGCTGGTCAGGGTCACGCCGAAGGCGCCAAGCGTGCCGTTGAGCGTGGCCAGGGCGTCGTCGATACGGGCTTGTTCGGCCCGTCCGTCTTTGCCGTTGTCAAGCCCGTCCACGGTCACGTGATAGACGCCGGTAATGACATTGCCAAGCGTGGATAGGGAGTCATCACGGACGCCGCTGCTGCCGACCATGAGCGCCTGCGGAGGAGGACTGGCGGTGACCTGGGTAGACCCGCTGTAGTTGCCGGTGTAGGACGAACCACCTGTGCCACCACTGCCGCTGAAGCTCGCTTTTTTGCTTTCGGGAGTTCCGGCAACATCAGAGTTTTTGTAGGCGCTCGCGGTCGAGCTATCCACAGGCTTGACGCCCAAGGCATTGTAATCAGCGCCAAGGCTGGAGGTGTAGAGGGCGGCGCCCCACTTCCAGTTCAGCTTGGCCCCTGTGGTGTTGCCAAAGAAATCACCTTTCCAGGTGACATTGCTGATGTTGGCCGGCAGGCCTGCCGAGGGGATCTGATAGGCCAGGCCGTCCATGAAGAAATTACCGGACAATCCTATGGGCACCTTGATCACCCAGCTGTTGGTCACGGAGTCGAAGGATGTGGTGGCCTGAGTGCCGGACGCGACAAACGTAATAGTCGCATCGGGCACCGCCAGGGTGTATTGTGTGGTACTGACCTTGAAACTGATGGTCGAATTCGCGATATGGATGACAGTGCCGTTGGAGACACCTGTCGGCGTGGCGGCGGCATTGAACCATAAGTATTTTCCGGCCGCCAAGCTGCCACTGCCGAAGTTGGCTGCAATTTGGCTGGTCTGCGAGTTGCCACTGACACTTACGTGTTCGAAGAAGTTGTTGTCATGGGTTTTGTCATTGCCTCCCACCGTCACTTTGATCTTGCGGTTATCCGCCGAGCCGCACGTCTGACCCATGTCATTGCCGTCACAGGTGGTCCAACCCACTGACTGGCCGCTGTGGACATACCCCGTTGGCTGGCCTTCACAGATGGTGTAGGTTCCCGCCGGTACATTGGTGAAGCAATAGCTGCCGTTGCTTCCTGTTGTCGTGGAGCAAACCGTTTGGCCGCTCGCATTACAGAGCGTGATGGGCACACCGCTAATGAAGCACTCGGTGGCAAGATCCTGTTTGCAATTGACGTTGTCGTCACGATAAACCTTGCCGCAGATTTGCAAAGGCTGGCAAGTGTGGGTGCCGCCGTTGTCGGCGCTGAAGAGCCTGTTTTGGGCGGAGTAAAAGATATTGCTGCTAGCGGGGCCAAATTGGTCGATGGCACAGCCGCAAACGAAATCAACTTGGTAATAACAGTTGGGGATCGTCACTGTGAGCGTGTGAACGCCCGGTCCGAATGTTCCGGTGTCGATGTCAAAGATCTTCTGTTGATTGGCAACATTAGCATCAAACGTCGCACCCGGAGCGGTGTAGCTGACCAGCGTGAAATCGTGCGGCTGGGCGTTGGCGGCAACGGTGAACGTCACCGTGACCGTGTCGCCTTCGTGTGTATAGCCACGCAAATCGCCAACCGTGGTGCAGTTGTTGATCTTGAAGCTGTAGCATGTGAGGATGGTTTTATCGCACGTCTCTGCGTCGTCGAAATCCAATTTGTTCGATGCCACTGCGGAATTATCGGACGGGTCAGTGGCAGTGACGACACCGGCGCTGGTCACTTTGACGACATAGTAAGTCGACATGGTGGGCCCTGTCCGGACGAACCCGCCTGGCACGATTTCCTGCACGAAATAGGTGCCGGCTGTCAGGCCGCCGAATGAATAGGCGCCTGTAACATTGGCGGTGGTAGTCGTCTGCACCGCCGAGCCGTCGCCAGCATCCAAGACACCATTAAATGGGCTCGCATCCTTGAAAAGCTTGATGGTGACTCCGCCAAGCGGATTATTGTAATCGTCAGGCGAGAAGCCGTCGCCACATACGTCAAGATATTTGTGGCCGCTGATGCTGACCGAGATCGGTGCAGGCAAGACGCTCACCTGCTCATTGGGATTGTTGATGTCACTGGCGCCGTTGTTGTTGCCATTGCCTGGCGTATACGTCGCGTTCCACTGATAGATGCCAGTCGCGGCGCCGGCGGTCAACGTGTATCCCACCGGAGTCGTGTAAGTGCCGTTGCCGTTAACGGTCACGGTTTCGGTGTCCACCACTTGATGGCTCGGATTATAAAGCGTGAACGTGATCGAGCCGGTCGCCGAATAGCCGCCCGCAAGAGTCGCGGCGTCCTTGATAATCTGGGAGGAGCCGCTCAGAGTGACATTGGCGGGGCTGGGGGTGGTGGAAATCGTTGGGCAGGTGGGGCTAACAATCTCCGGTTCATCGCCATAGGGGCTGACGGTCAAACTGTTGTTGGAATCGCCACTGTAGATCGCCACCCATTGGTAAGTGCCAACCGTAGTCGGCAAGAATCCGCCTGGATTATTGCCGCTTGCCGTGGTGTAAGTGCCGTTGCCGTTGACAGTGACCGTGTCGCTATAAACATTGTTGCTAAAGGCGCCGTTGGGCGTCACGCCGGGAGCGAAAAGGTAGAAGGTGATTGTGCCCGTCGGACTGGTACCACCGGCGAGCATGGCCAAGTCGGTCAGTTTACTGCCACTGCCGATCACAACAGTGCCACCCGGAATAGTGTTAAGTGCAGGGTTGTCCGAGCCGACAGGCTGGGGCTCGCTGCCGAACGCACTGATCGCCGAGCTGTTATTGCTGTCGCCGCTGTAAATCGCGACCCACTGATAAGTGCCGGTTGCAAGGGGCGTGTAGCCGCCAGGATTGTTGCCGACGTTGGTGCTATAGGTACCGTTGCCCGAGACCGTGACTGTGTCGGTGTAGACGTTGTTGCTGTTGGTGCCGTTCGGAGTCACGCCTGGCGCGAACAAGTAGAAGGTGATGGTGCCCGTTGGATTGGAACCGCCGGAAAGCGTGGCCGAGTCGGTCAGCTTGGTGGTGCCGCCCACAAAAGCGCCGCCACCTGGGATGTCGCCGATGGAATTGATGTTATTGAGCACATCATTGGCTTGACTCGTTTTTGCCTGATCACTGCTGTAGAAGTTACCCGTCGCCGATGCGAAATTGCTGTCGGCGATCTGCAAGATCTGCAAAATCGGCAGGGGCGTGCCGTTGGGAACGCCAAAGGCAGAGCCGTCGTTGCCGACGCCGAATGCGCCCGCGCCGCTAGCCGTGACGACAAAGCCATATTGAGCGGCCAGGCCGTTGTCCAGCAACGACTGCCCGCCCAGCGATTGGGTGTCGGCATACAGGCCAAGCGCGACGGCAAAAGCTTGCACATAGGTGTTTTTGGTGACACCGCTGGGCGTCCATAAGTTCAAATAAACGCTGGCCACTTGCGCGTTGGTCATACCAGCGAGGCTGGTTTTTCCCAGGGAGGTCAGGGTGGCGCCGATATAGGGGTTGGTAGTGCCAAAAAGGTGCGGAAAATTCGTGGCTAACCAGTTGCCCAGGAATGTCTTGGTTGGTCCGCCGTTGAAACTGTTAATCACCGCCTGGCCGTTGTTGTTGTGCCAGAAGCCGATGGTTGCGAATTGACCGGCGCCGAAACCCGGGATGTTGGTCAGGCCGACCGTGGTGTCGATCGACGGTGGGGCTTTTTTGATCGTGAACGGCTCAACTGGACCGTCAGACGGTTTGTAATTGCTATCGCCGCTGTAGTGCACCGTGAACGAGTAGTCCCCAGGGGCCAGCGCCAACGGCGTGGACTCCGTCCCCACAGGCACCGTCTCGGGCACGCCGACGACCGCCCCCGTGCCGAGCAAGCCCACATGCAGGGTGTAAGTCACCGAGCCGCTAATCACGAATGTTCCCACCTGCGGGCCCACCGTGGCACTGTCATGGATTAACGTGCCCAACGCCACCGACTGGCCGGTGATG
>DASRAT010000264.1:0-3695 GCA_035638015.1 Gemmataceae bacterium
AACCGCGATCGCTTTGTGCTTTCGGCGGGCCATGCCTCGATGCTGCTTTACTCGCTATTGCATTTGACGGGCGTGAAGGCAGTCAGCAAGGAATACGAAGCCCTGGGTGAACCATCCGTGCCGCTGGACGCGATCAAGCGATTTCGACAGATCGACAGCCGTTGCCCCGGACACCCGGAGTATCGCTGGACCAGCGGCGTCGAAACCACCACCGGCCCACTCGGCCAGGGCTTGGCCAACAGCGTCGGCATGGCCATCGCCGGCAGCTGGCAAGCTGCCCACTTCAACCAGCCAGGTTTCGAAGATCTCATCGATTTCAACATTTATGCCCTGTGCGGCGACGGCTGCATGATGGAAGGCATTTCCGCCGAGGCTGCCTCGCTTGCCGGACATCTAAAGCTCTCCAATCTTTGCTGGATTTACGACAACAACCACATCACCATTGAAGGCCACACTGATTTGACCTTCAACGACGATGTGGCCACGCGCTTCATCGGCCACGGCTGGAACGTCACCCGTGTCGGCGACGCCAATGACCTGCAGATGCTGGCCCGCGCTTTCCGCACATTCCAAAGCACGCGCGACCGGCCAACGTTGATAATTGTGGACAGCCACATTGCCTATGGCTCCCCAAACAAACAGGACACCAGCGCGGCCCACGGCGAACCGCTCGGCGAACAGGAAATTCGCCTGGCCAAGCGCAGTTACGGCTGGCCCGAAGACGCCAAGTTCCTGGTCCCCGCGGGCGTTTACGAACATTTCCAGGATGGCATCGGCAAACGCGGCAAGCAACTGCGGGAAGCGTGGTTTGCGCGCGTCAAAGAGTATCGGGCAAAGTATCCCGACCTGGCGGACCAGTTTTATCGGCTGCATCATCGCCAATTGCCCGAAGGCTGGGACAAACAAATCCCGATCTTCCAGGCGGACGCCAAGGGCTTGGCGACACGCGACGCCTCCGGAAAAGTGCTCAACGTGCTAGCCAAGAACATGCCCTGGCTTATGGGCGGCTCGGCGGATTTAGCACCATCTTGCAAAACGAGGCTGACTTTCGACGGCGCTGGCGATTTTAGTGCGGACGGTCTAGCAGGACGCAATCTGCACTTTGGCATTCGCGAACATTCGATGGCCGCCGTCCTCAACGGCATGGCCCTGGTCAAGGTCCGTGCGTTCGGTTCGACATTTCTGATCTTTAGCGATTACGCCAAACCGGCCATCCGTCTGAGCGCCATCATGGAATTGCCGGTCATTTATGTCTTCACCCACGATTCCATCGGCGTCGGCGAGGATGGGCCGACGCACCAACCAATCGAGCAAATAGCAGCCCTGCGAATGGTCCCCGGCCTGATTGTCCTGCGGCCCGCCGACGCCAACGAGACGGCGGAAGCCTGGAAAGTCATCATGAAGCTGCACCACGTGCCGGCGGCACTCGTTTTGACTCGGCAGGCGGTGCCGACGATTGATCGTGAGAAATATGCGTCTGCCGCGGGCGTGGCCCGTGGCGCCTACGTTCTGGCCGATGCGCCGGGCGCCAAGCCGGAAGTTCTGCTCCTGGCCACCGGCAGCGAAGTGTCGCTATGCCTGGAGGCGTACGAGCGGCTTACCAAAGAAGGAATCAAGGCACGTGTGGTGAGCATGCCGTCCTGGGAATTGTTCGATGACCAACCGAAGGAATATCGCGATCAGGTGTTGCCCCCGGGTGTGATAGCGCGAGTCTCCGTGGAACAAGCCTCGACGTTCGGTTGGGCCAAGTATGTGGGCGCCAACGGTCACAGCATCGGCATGCGTTCCTTTGGAGCCTCGGCGCCGTTGAAGGACTTGGTCAAAAAGTTCGGTTTTACAACCGAGCATGTCGTAGCGGCTGCCAAGGAACAATTACGAGGAAGTTCTCGCTGACAGGACAAAAAAGCCCCGAAGGTGGGGACCGCGATGAGCGCAAACGACCAAGCCCCGAAGGGGCGAAAGAATGTAGCCACGGGTGGAGCGAAGCCCGCCGAAGGCGGGGCGCAGCGGAACCCGTGGATAGCGGCGAGCGCAAACGTTGAAGCCCCCCAGGGGCGACAGAAGGTTCCGCCCAATCCATGTATCGCCCCTCCGGGGCTTGAGACTGATGGGGGCGAAACGTATTCCACGGGTTGCGCTCTGCTCCGCCTTCGGCGGGCTTCGCTCCACCCGTGGCTACATTCCGCTGCCCCTCCGGGGCAGAAAACTGCTTTGGTGCATCTGCCTCCCCGGGGCAGAAAAACTGCAAATACATGGAAATTGGGCAATGACCATCATCGACCGAGCTTTGGAGTTAGTGCCCAACGGCTGCCGCATCGGGCTAGGCTCCGGCCGCGCCGCCCGGGCCTTCGTCCAAGCACTCGGTGAACGAATCCGGGTCGGAAGCCTCAAGGTCCAGGGGGTGCCCACTTCCAAAGAAACCGAGACCCTGGCCCGCCAGGAAGGCATACCGCTGTTAACGCTCGCGGAGGCGGGGACTCTGGAGCTAACGGTCGATGGCGCCGACGAGGTAGATCCTAATCTCGATTTGATCAAAGGCTACGGCCGAGCCTTGGTCCGCGAAAAGATCGTTGCCGCATCGTCGCGGCGGCTGATCATTCTGGTTGGTGAGGAGAAGTTGGTTCCAAAGCTCGGATCGCGCGGCAAGCTGCCGGTGGAAGTGGTGCCATTCGCACTTCCATTATGTGAAAGGCGTTTGCTGGAACTCGGCTGCCGGCCAACGATATGTGTTCGGGATGGCAGCATTTTCATCACCGACAACGGCAATCACATTCTCGATTGCCAGATCGGACCGATTGACAATGCCTCGCGTTTGGAGAATGAGGTTCGCTCCATTCCCGGTATCGTGGGCACCGGTTTGTTTTTGGCAATGGCCGATACGGTCCTGGTCGGTGACCGCACCGATTTTCGACTGATCGCGGAAAAGAAGCGTAGCGCAAACAATCAATAGAAGCAGCGATCGCCCCAGGAGATCTAGCCATGAGCGTGCAACATGCGATCATGCCAGGGCGGGCGGATCTCGAAGAGAACATCAAGAATCGGATCGTCCACCGCACCGGCGGCCGCGTCCGCGGGTTGCAGGTGGAAGTGACCGACGGCCGCGTTGAAGTCCGCGGCAAGACAGCCAGTTTTCATCTCAAACAACTCGCCATCCAGGGCGTATTTGACGTGATTAATTCCGAACTCAGAACGGAACTCGACATCGATGTGCAAATCTTCGTCGGTCCCTTGTGGTAGGAGCCGTGGATGAAAGTTGGCATTGTCGGCAGCGGGTTCGTGGGCGCAACAGCCGCCTATGCCTTGGTGATGCAAGGCGTGGGACGGGAAATCGTGCTCGTGGACAAAAACGCCGCCCGCGCCGCCGCGGAGGCGGATGACATCCGCCATGCGGTTCCGTTTGCTCATCCGCTGGATGTGCGTTCTGGCGATTATGAAGACCTGGCGGGCTGCAGGGTTGTTGTCCTGTGTGCGGGCGTTGGCCAAAAGCCGGGCGAGACGAGGCTGCAACTGCTGCAGCGCAATGCTCATGTGTTTGGCGAAGTCGTGCCCGCGGCCTTAAAACAGGCGCCTGATGCAGTGCTTGTCGTGGCCACCAATCCCGTGGATGTGATGACGCACCTGGCCGCGCGGTTCGCCGCGGAGTGCGGATTCCCCGCGGGGCGCGTGCTCGGTTCCGGCACGACGCTGGACACGGC
>DASRAT010000265.1:0-4422 GCA_035638015.1 Gemmataceae bacterium
CGCCCAAGCCAGTCGACGTCACCCATGGCACCTGCGTTGCCTTCTGCCGGAATCCGACCGTCGCGGCTCAGCAAGCCAAGGACGAGGGCAAACTGCTCCTGATCCTGCATGTCTCCGGCAATTTCGAAGATCCGGGCTTCACCTGAAACAACGCCGAAGCGCTCCGTGTGGGCGCTCTGGCCCAGAAAGACGTCGGCGATTACTTGAACAAGTATTTCGTGTCGTCGTATCAGAAAATCGCTTCGTTCACCGTCACGGCCGGCGGCCAAAAACAAGGCGGCAACGTGGCCAGTTATTTCTGCACTCCCGAAGGCCGTGTGCTGCACGTGGTGGTCGGCCCCGTCAGCGGCGAACAACTGTTGAAGGAAGCCCGCTGGGTGGAGGAAACCTGGAAGCTGGCCGAGATGCACGAACTCAAGACCGTGGAAAAGTTGCAGATTCTTTTCCGTCACGCTCATTTGGAACGGCTGGCCACGGATTTCAATATCCACGTGAAGCCGCAAAAGCTGCCGCGGCTGGAACCGGCCAATGCCGCAACCATCATCAACGGGCCTTATGTCAACACTCTACTGAACCATTCGCCGAACCAACAGGGCAAGGTCCACCTGCTGTTGGCGGGATTCACCCTGCCCAAAATCGGCCGGGTCTATGGGACGGTGTTCGAGACCATCTTGAATCAGGAGATTTCGACCGTACCAGTGGTGCAAACAAAGTAGGGTGGGTGGAGTCTTCGGAACCCACCATACGCGTTGGTGGGTTCCGAAGACTCCACCCACCCTACAATAAGCATGGTGGGTTCCGAAGACTCCACCCACCCTACATTTAATGCTGGAGACTGCCCCATGCGCCTGTTCGCGATGATCGTTACCCTCATGCTCGCATGGCCGACCGCCGCCGGTGCACAGGTCAACGCCGAGGTCGCCCGCAAGGTGGATGAGCTGACCGATCCTGAAACGGAGGTACGCATCAAGGCTGCACGGGCCCTGGGCAACATCGGCAAGGATGCCGAGCCTGCAATTCCCGCCTTGGTCAAGACCCTCGCAGATAAGGAATCAGAGGTGCGAGTGGCCGCCGCGTTCGCCTTGGGCCAGCTGGGCCCGCTCGCCAAAAAGGCCGCCCCGGATGTGGCCGCGCTGCTCAAGGACAAAGTCGTGAAGGTCCGCCTCATTGCGGCCCAGGCGCTGGCCGAGATCAAATCGAGCGACGAGAAGGTGATCGTCGCCCTGATGGCTGCCGTCAAGGACGAGCAGGCCGGCCCTTATGCGATTAACGCCTTGGGCCACATCGGCCCCGATGCCAAGCAAGCGTTGCCAGTGTTGGCGGAGTCTCTGGAGAAAGCCAGTCTGCGCCAGCACGCCGCCTGGGCGTTAGGCAAGATGGGCGCCGCCGCACTGCCGACCCTGGGTAAAGCCGTTAAAAGCAAAAACGTCGATGTCCGCATCGACGCCACCCTCGGCCTGGCGCTGGTCGGACCGGAGGGCGTGCCTTTCCTGGAGGAAGCCCTGCGCGACAGCGAAATCCTGGTGCGTATGAACGCGGCCAACAGCCTGGGCAGCATGGGCGAAGGGGCCAAAAAAGCGGTCCCTGCTCTGATCGAAACATTGAAAGACAAAGAACCCGACGTGCGAGCGCGAGCGGCCCGAGCGCTGGGGCAAATTGGGCCTGCCGCCAAGGACGCCCTACCAGCCCTGCGAGGAATGACCAAGGATGCCAGCACCGTCGTTAGCGATTCTGTCACCTTGGCAATCGCGCGTATTGAAGCGAAACAATAGGCGGCATGCAATTAGGGACAACCCGCCTCAATGTAAGATTGCAACAAAATCTGAGCCGCCACCCGATCCCGCCGGTCCTTACGGCTTTTGCGCGTCAAACCCGCATCCACCAGGTAATTCTCAGCCTCAACCGTAGTAAATCGCTCGTCATAGTAAACAACGGGCAATTTAGTCACGTCATGCAACCATTGACCATATGCTCGCGCTTCGACCGCTTTTTCCCCTTCACGCCCGTCATTGTGGATTGGCAACCCCACCACAAGCCCGCCGATCTCTTCCATCTCGACAAGCCGTTGAAAGAACTGTTCATCCTGTGCTTCGGATCGGCGCGCATAGGTCGCCAGTGGCGACGCGATCTTGCGATCCCGATCACTTATCGCCAGACCGAGGCGGACGGTGCCGAAATCAACGCCGAGCAAGCGGGTCACAGGTGCGCCTCCAGCCCTTTTTGCTTGAGCTGTTCGACCAGCGCCTTGACGGTGCTTTCCTCGCGGCGGTCCGCAATGAGCAGGGCGTCGCCGTCTTGAATGATGAGCAAATTGCTGACGCCAATGGTGGTGATAAGCTTGCCGGCGTCCCCGACGATAACGCAGCTGCGGGTTTGAATGCCGCAATGCGTGGCCAACACCGTATTGTTGTCGGCGTCCTGCGGGTGCATTCTCTCCAAAGCCAGCCAGCTGCCGACGTCGTCCCAGCGAAACGGCGCCTGCACCATCAGCACTTCCTTGGCGCTTTCCATCACCGCGTAATCGATGCTGATCTTTTCCACCGCTTCATATTCGCGCTGGAAGATGCGTTGACCTTCGGGAGTTCCCCATGCCGCGGCAATGCGCTGGACGGCCGCGTGCAATTCGGGCCGGCCCAGCTGAAGTGCCGCCAAAATGGTGGCGGCTTTCCAAACGAAGATGCCGCTGTTCCACAAATAATCGCCAGACGCCACGAAACGCTCGGCCAATTCGACGCTGGGTTTCTCGCGAAAGGCAGCCACGCGATAGACGGCAATCCCCTGACGATGAGCTGCCTCGGCGGCCCGCTGGATGTAACCATAGCCGGTCGCCGGAAAAGTCGGCGTGATGCCGAAAGTGACCAGGGCCGTCGGATGCTCCTCGGCCATTTGCTCGGCAACGTGCGCCGCCCGCCGAAACTCCTGCGCCGGTTCAATGACATGATCGGCGGGCATCACCAGCATGATCGCATTGGGATCCTGGCGAGCAATCAAGGCCGCCCCCAGCCCAATGCAAGCAGCTGTGTCGCGGCCGCACGGCTCACCCACGACGCGGTCGGCCGGCAGCTGCGGAAGTTGCCTGGCCGCCTCATCACGATGCAGCGCGGACGTGATAATCCAGGTGCGATCTGGCGTCACCTGTGCTTCGATGCGGTCCACCGCCATTTGCAACAAGGTTCGGTCGCCGGTGAGTTGCAGAAACTGCTTGGGCCGTTTGACACGGCTGCGCGGCCAAAACCGCGTGCCGCCGCCGCCGGCCATGATCATTGCGTGCAGCATTATGAATGCCTCCCTGCTGTCAATCTATCCGAAATACGCCGGACCCGCTATGCGCGTGTGCGGCCCGACTTTGCCTTTTAAGTCTTCCGCATCCAATGCAAACAACGGGCTGATTTCCAACGGAACCGCCACATCGCCGTTATCCCGCCGCGGCACTTTGACGCCCGCCTGCTCCAGCCAATTGCCGGCCAAATTGCTCATGGCCTGCTTCACCGTTTCCGGCGAATCAGGCCCCGTCGCGTTTTTGAGCGGATGAAACTCAATTTGCCGATCGGTCTGGACGACAGTCCAGCGCTCCGCTCGCGGCAATACGTCGAAAATAAACATCTCAAACTTGAGCGCGTTTTCTTGCGTCGGTTCCACCATCGCGCCCGTCTCATCAATATGCGGCACCTTTTTGCGAGCGACGTGAAACGGAATACGAGTCTCGCCTGTGGACATCCGCACCAGAAACTCGACATCGAAAATGTGAATCGCCGGATTACCGATGCGAAACCGCAGCTGGCCATCCGCTTCAGTCAGCCGGGCCAAACGCTCGGGAAGGTCGGAATACTCGATCATGCCACAACGGCCGTCCACCAAAACCAGATTGCCAAGCTTGTCGAGCGGGCCATTTTTGACAATGGCCTTGGTCGAAACTTCAGCCCTGGCCCGAATGTGATGGCCCAGAAACAGCGGATCGGCAATTTGCACCAGCGGATTGTCCACCTGAAAATAAAAAATGTGCCGAATGCCGCGCTGGCCAAGATCTTTCAAAATGCCTTGCTCGGCCAGGGCCAGCAAAACACCGCCGTGACCGTTAGGGCTTACAAACAATCGGCCTGGCGCTTCGAGCAGCAATTTCCCGGTCGCCAAATCAAGCGCCGGCATGGTGCCCTGGCAAAAGAAAACGACCTGATCGGGCGGCAAGCCGAAATGTTGATGCTGCTGGAAAAATGCAATCGTTTCGTCGTGCGTGGCAGGGCTGGTCATCACCAAAAGTGGGACAGGCTTCCCGTAACGCCGCTGGATGGCAAGCACCTTTTCCGCATGAATCTGAAACAAACTCGTTCCCTTGACCGGACCAATGGGGTACATCCCCTTGGGATGATCGAAACCGAGCCGCGTGCCTTGCCCGCCGGCCACAACCAATACGGCCACTTCGCC
>DASRAT010000266.1:0-6168 GCA_035638015.1 Gemmataceae bacterium
TCGGCCCCGCCTTTGCGCTCGATCCCATCGCGCCTGATCCTCAGGCGAAAGCGACTTGAACGTGTCGGCAATGAACTCGCGGTCGAATTCATTCATGATTGAGGGGTTTCCACCACCGGTTGGCCGTACCACACCTTCTCCATCACTGTTTCGAGGTCATCTTGCATTGGCTGCCCTTCAGACTCATCGAAGCCGTGGTCAAGCCAGATTTGCTGGAGTGATTTGTAAACAGCTTCCAGCGTTAGACCCTGAATGCGGTGGCGGCGCACCAACTCCATTAGCGACTCATAGCCTTTGCCCGCGGCGAGGGCTGTTAAAAAATCTTGTTTGAAATCCATGGCAACCTCAATTCTTGGTTACTTTCTTCCACTTCACGCGCGTGGACTGAACGGCTCGGAGGTAATCATCGAAAGTCATGGTCCTCGCCGGTCCAATGGAAATGTGCCTGCCCATCGCAACGGAAACCGTGTCCTCCTGTGCGACCAAATCCAGCGCCAGGTCCGCTTGCTCAATCCGCCACACTGTCGTCTTTCGGTTTGTACCTCCCCACTTCACAGGCAGTGCAAACATCGGCAAATCCGCGATCGTCGGCGAGCAAGACATGCCGTTGGCCTCGTCGGGATGAAAAGCTGGACGATGCACTTGGTTTGCCGCGTCAACAACAATGTCCACAACCGGCCGCACTCCCAGTGTCAATGCTGACAAGCCTAGCATTGGCAAACCGTCTTTGTCTTCGACCATTGCCCGGTAAATGCCTTCGGCAGGATCATCATCCATGCTCTGTCTCCGCAATCTTTCCCAGACAGCCAGGCTCCAATAAATGTACCATCAAATCCTCTCCACCACCAACGCCACCGCATTCCCGCCACCCAAACACAGCGACGCCAACCCGCGTTTCAATCCGCGCTGCTCCAGCGCATACAGCAGCGTCACCAGCACCCGCGTCCCCGACGCCCCAATCGGATGCCCCAGCGCTATCGCACCGCCGTTGACGTTGACCTTGGCTTCGTCCAGTCCCAGTTCCTTGCCGTCCGCCAGCATTTGGGCAGCGAACGCCTCGTTCAATTCAAAGAGGTCAATGTCTTTCAACGTCAATTTCGCCTTGTCCAGCACTTGCCGCACCGCGAAAACCGGGGCGATGAAGATGTCCTTCGGGGCCACACCGCTGGTGGCGTAAGCGACGATCCGGGCTAATGGTTTAACGCCCAACTTCTCGGCGGCGCGAGCGCTGCCGACCACAACCGCCGCGGCGCCGTCGCTGAGGGTTGACGCGTTGCCTGCTGTCACGCAGCCGCCGTCTTTGAACGATCCTTTCAGTTTGGCCAGGCCTTCTGCCGTGGTGTCCGGCCTCATGCCTTCATCGCGCGCCACCGTTTTAGCTTTGGCCCCACTGCCGACCGTCACCGGCAAGACTTCGGCGTTAAACACACCTCGCTCCCAGGCTGCTGCCGCCCGCTGTTGGCTCTGGGCGGAAAAGCGATCCTGATCGGCGCGGGTGATACCGTGTTTGGCCGCTATATGTTCGGCCGCCTCGCCCATGTGCCAGTTCTCGAAGGGGCACCACAGGCCGTCGTGGATCATCGCATCGACGGCCTTTTGATCGCCATATTTCCAGCCGGTGCGAGTACCGAAGAGCAAATGCGGCGCCCGGCTCATGTTTTCCATCCCACCGGCGACAATCAATTCCGCGTCGCCGGCTTTGATTGCTTGAGTCGCGAGCATCACCGCTTTCAGGCCAGAGCCGCAAACCTTGTTGATGGTCACAGCGGCAATAGTCTCCGGCAGACCCGCTTGTAACGCCGCCTGCCGGGCAGGATTTTGGCCAAGTCCCGCCTGCAGTACACTGCCCATGATGACTTCGTCCACCTGAGCAGGAGGCGCTTTGGCTCGTTTGAGCGCCTCGGCAATTGCCAGAGCGCCTAATTTGGGGGCAGGCAAATCCGCCAGGCCGCCCAGGAATTTGCCAATGGGCGTGCGAACCGCGGAGAGTATGAAGGCGTCAGCCATGGGAGCATCCTTGTGCTTTACGGGAGACAGTGACATCATTAATATCAATTATAATTGAAGGACGAGCGTGAACAATGTGCGATGTGGACTTCGCGCCCTGGCCGCTTTCAAATCACTCATCAGACATTTCCCCATTCAAAAGCTCTATCCTATCCCCATGCTCCTTCACGCCGACCAACTGACCAAGACTTACGGCCGCCTTTGCGCTCTCGATAAACTCAATCTCCAAATTAATTGTGGCGAGATACTCGGTCTTCTGGGGCCCAACGGGTCCGGCAAATCAACGGCGTTGCGGCTATTTCTGGGTTTTCTCAGGCCGACGGCCGGCCAGGCCACCATTGCCGGGTACGATTGCTGGCGCGATTCGGTGAATGCTCGCCGCATGGTTGCGTATTTGCCCGGCGAGTTGCGGCTGTATGAGAACATGTCAGGCCGTCAGCTTGTTCACTTTCTTGGCCAGCTTCGGCAGCAAGTCGTGGACGATAAAGTGGACTCTCTGGCCCGGCGGTTGGACATCGATCTGGACCGGCCGATAGCCCAGCTTTCCTCCGGGATGAAACGCAAGGTGGCGCTGCTGCAAGTGCTGATGCCGCGTGCGCCGTTGCTCATCATGGATGAACCGACCAATACGCTCGATCCGACCATGCGGGATGAACTGCTGGCGCAACTTCGCGAGGCGCGGCAGCAAGGGCAAGCGGTGCTGTTTTCCTCGCATGTTTTGACCGAGGTGGAGCGAGTTTGTGACCGCGTGGCGATTCTTCGGCAAGGACAACTCGTTCACCTGCAAGACATGAGCGAGCTTCGGGAAGCGCATCGCATTCGCGTGCGTTTTGAACACGAGGTTCCTTCCCCGACCGCTATTTTGGCCGCGCAGGATGCAATTACTCAGGCGCCAACGTCAGCCGGCAACCGCTTGCCTTCCTTGCCTTCCATGGGGTCCTTACTTGTCCGCGACCGTCAGCACAATCAATTGATCCTGGAACAGCGCGGCGATTTGTCACCTGTGCTAAAGTGGCTGGCACAACAGAAAGTGGCGGATTTGCACATCGAGCCTCTGGGCCTATCAGAAATCTATCACTTCTTCCACGGAACCGCGGCATGAGTCTCATCCTGGTGCGAAAACTGCTGCGCGATTTGCGCTGGGGCCTGCTCATCATGGGCGTGCTTCTGTTCGCCTTCAATCTAATGTGGTGCAAATCAACGCAACAAGGCTTGGAGCTTTTCAAGACGCTGAGCGAGCGTGGCATCAATGTTCGCTTTCTGGCCGAGATTTTTTTCAATTCCGAAGGCGGCAAGGTCGTCGCCAAGATGGTCGGCGGCGAAAGGATCACCATTGGCCAGGGCATCGACTCGCTAAGCGTTGGTTACGTGCATCCGCTGCTGATCACAATGCTGTCGGTTTGGGCTGTCGGCCGGGCCGCGGGGACGATTGCCGGGGAGTTGGACAAAGGAACGATGGAGCTGCTGCTGGCGCAGCCGCTGGCGCGGTGGCGGGTGATTGGCAGCCATTTCGTGATCGACTGCGTGACGATACCGATACTGTGCGCCTGCCTATGGGCCGGCACCGCACTGGGTTGCCTGGTTTTTGGGTTGTATGAATTGACAATACGCGACATGAAACAGATCGATATGGGGCTGTTCGTTCCCGCCCTGGTGAACATCGCGGCATTCTTGTTCGCCATTAGCGGCTACACCATGACGCTGTCGGCGGCGGGCCGCTTTCGGCCGCGTGTTCTGGGCATCGCCGTGGTGCTGACGCTGGTGCAGTTTTTCGTCAACCTGCTCGGCCAAACCTGGTCCGCAATCGAGTCCTTGCGGCCGTGGACGGTGTTTTATTATTATCAGCCGCAGGGTTTGATTCTGGAAATCGCCGGCGCCAGCGACGAGAATTGGACCAATGTTCTGACGCTGCTCGCTGTCGGAACGATTGGCTATGTGGCGGCGCTGGTGATCTTCATCCGCCGCGACTTGCCGGCGCCGCTGTGATGTCAAGGCCGCGATTGACGGATTACCTCGCGGGTATTAGTCTGGAGCTTTGGGGAAATCAAGAGGTGTGCCGGATGCGCCGATTGTTTTGTGCCGCGCTGGCGGCTCTGTTGCCCTTGTTGCTGGAGCGTGCCGCCGCTGCGCAAGGCGCCGATCCGCGCACCATCATCGAGCGGGCCATCACGGCTCAGGGCGGTCTGGAAAACCTGAACCGGGCCAAGGCTAGCGTCCGCAAAACCAAGGGCATCTTTCCCGGCTTTTTCCCCAGCGATCCCAAGGACCTCAAATTCACCGGCGAAAGCTTCAGCGACGCCTACGACCGTTCCAAGGCCGTCCTTCACGGCAACGAAGACAATCCCGTGGAACTGTCGATGGCCGTGCTTGGCAACAATGGCTGGGATGCATTCAACGGCATCGTTCTCGATTTTGACGCCAAACGCAAGAAACAGATGGCCATCGCGATTCACGCCGACAAGGTCGCATCGTTGATCTCCTTGCTCAAGGACGAGGGTTACACTCTGACGCTGCTCGTCGATACCAAGGTCAAGAACATGGCTGCCCGCGTCATCAGGGTACGTTATCAAGGCAAGCCGGACATCGATCTGTTTTTTGACAAGGGCACCGGTCACCTGGTCAAAACCGCTTACCAGATGATCGACGAAACGGAAAAGCAGTATTACCGCGAGGCTTATTACAGCCGCTTCGAAGAGCACAATCCCGCCGTCGAGCCGCTCAAGTTGTTGAAGTCGGCCAAACTATCCGTCGAGAATGCCGATTTGTTGACGTTTCTGAAGGACCGCATTCCGACCAAGGACGAGCAGGAGAAGATTGATTTGTTGATTGTGGAGCTGGGTCGCGCGGCTTACGCGGCTCGGGAAAAGGCATCGGCGGCCTTACGCAAGTTTGGGCCAAAGGCAGCAGGCGCCTTGCGGGTGGCGCTCAAAAGCAATGATCCCGAAGTGGCCCGGCGAGCGCAATTGCTGGTGGACGAAATCGCCGCCTACGGGGGCGAAGCCGGCCTGGTCACTGCCGTCGTGCGCCTGCTCGCCGTACGCAGACCTCCGGGAACTGCGGAGGCCTTGTTGACCTATTTACCCAGGGCTTGCGATGACAGCGTGCTGAAGGAATTGAAATTCGCCCTGGCGTCGGTGGTCGAAGTGGACAAGAAAGCGCGGGCGGCCGTCGAGGCGGCCATGAAGGACGCCGATCCTCAGTGCAAGGAGGCGGCCAGGGTCGTGCTTGGCGACGACGACGGCGCGTTTCTCAAACAACCGTGGCGACGCATGGTTATCGAAGGCATCACCCTGCCGATGATGGCCCAAGTCTACCGCGACGGGCATTTATATCTCAGCATCGAGACGTTGGAGATGCAATTTTACAATGGTTTCGACGACGCCTTGTTCGCGAAACCGAAAGAATAGGCAGGACCACTTTGGAACGCGGCGAGCTGTCGCCGCTTTTGGGCGATAGCCATTAAGAAAAAGCACATCTCATCAAAGAAACGCGGCTCCCAGTCGGCGCATGCCGCAGCGCAAATCCGCACCATTATCGTGTCGCGTGAGGAAGCCGGCCGCCCAGTGGTGGCGCTGCTCAAAAGTGCTTTACGTTTGACCTGGTCGCAAGCGCGTCGTCTGTTCGAACAAAATCGCGTGCGGCAAGGGCCGCGCTTGTGCCGCGATCCGCAGAGCCGTATGCGAGCGGGGCAGAAAATCCGCGTGCAATTGGAAGATAAAAAGGCCGCGCCTGTCCTAGTCGCCGCACCAAAAAAGCAGCAACCGGTGCTGTCGGGCCCACAGCCTGTTTTGCGGTTTGTGGACGATCAAATCGTTGTCGTGGACAAACCGGCAGGTTTGACGACGATGCGGCATGCGCATGAAGCCCGTGAATTCGGCAAGCGCAGTCAGCGGTTTTTGCCCACGACGTTGGCCGAAATGTTGCCGGAGTTTTTGCAGTCACGGGGCAAGGGGCGCGGCCGGGTCATCGCCGTACATAGGCTTGATCGCGATACGAGTGGTTTAGTTGTCTTCGCTCGAACGGAGGCGGCGGCCCGGCATCTTGGCAAACAGTTTCGCGAGCACACCAGCGATCGAACTTATCAGGCGATTGTCCGCGGTCAGGCCAAAGCGGAACGGATCGAATCAAATCTCGTTGCCGACCGCGGCGACGGCCGACGCG
>DASRAT010000267.1:0-20975 GCA_035638015.1 Gemmataceae bacterium
CATAGACTCCGGCCGCTACGACAACTCGATCTTCCATCGCCTGGCGATCAACCCGGACAACTCGAGATTTGTGTTGCAGGGCGGCGGCTTCAAGTTGCAAGAAAACCCCTCCACCATCACGACGATTCCCACCGATGCGACTGTTCAAAACGAGTTTGGCGCTTCCAACACAATCGGCACGCTGGCCATGGCCAAGGTTGGCAACGATCCCAACAGCGCCACGGACCAGTTCTTCATCAACCTGAACAACAACTCCGCCAATCTCGACAATCAAAACGGCGGTTTCACCGTCTTTGGCAGGCTGGTTGGGGCAGCCGATCAGGCCGTGCTCAATGCCCTCGTCGATTCGCCGGCCACGGTAACGGTGAAGAATGAAAGCGCCTCCAATGGTGCTTTCGATAACATTCCGATGATTAACTATAACGGCAACAACTTCCCCACCGACACGACCTCGGCCAATTACGACATTGTCAAGAGCGTGACGATCGTGCGGCAAAACGAGGAGTTGACCTATTCGGTGACCGCCAACACCAATCCAGGGCTGGTGACGGCTACGATCAACAACAATCGCCTGACGCTCAATTACACGCCTAATCAATCGGGCACCGCCACGATCACCGTGCTGGCCACCGACAAGTTCGGCGCCACTGTTCAAACCTCATTCAATGTCACGGTGACGTAAAAGCACTGAGCAGTGGGCAGTGAGCACCAGCTTACTGTCCACTGCCGCTTATTCACTTCTGGCAATCTTGGCAATCTGTGCTGGCCCCCGTCATTTCGTGCCTTTTGTGCAAAAATGGAAAGTCGGGCAACCCCCCACGCCGATTAGAAGCATAGCAAGCGCCTCCATGTGCCGGTCCTCCCCTCGCGCTGGAAAGCCGGGAAAGCCGAGCAAATGGCGTGCTTTGCGTGCTTTTGTCACTGGGGATTTCGCCATGACTTTTCGGATCCCGCTCGCTCTGGGCATTGCTTTGGTGTTGGCTCAGCCAGCTTTCGCGCAAATTCCACCTGAACGGCCGCCCGAGCAAACGCGACCTGTGGAGATCGACCCGGCGTCGATGGTCCCCGCTGAATGGACCATGGACCAAGCGGCCCCCGTTTCCGGTGAGAGGTATTGGGCCACGTTTGATGGACTGGCAGGTTGGATTTCCGGCGCCAATGTGCCGCCGCTGTTGACGATCAGCACGCCCAAGACCCCGCAAGCCAACGCCGGCATCCTTGGATTGCAAAGCACGACCATCGTCAATCCGAGTCGCGTCAACGAGGACGAACGTTGCGGCACGCGTTTGACGGCAGGCCTTTGGCTGAATTGCGACCACACGTTTGGTTTCGAAGCTGGCTTCATGATGCTGGAAAGCGAAGCAAATATCGTCAGCCTGACTTCTGACTCCCTCAATCCCATCCTGGCACGGCCCTATGTGGACGCAAACACCAATAAAGAGCAAGCGGTGCTGCTGGCGTTCCCGGGCCTGGCCAACGGTTCCGGGGAGGTCCGTGCGAGTTCAGGCAACCTGTATGAGGTTCACCTCGATTTCACGGAGAACTTCATTAACTGCTGCGGTTGGCGGGTCGAC
The DNA here is from genome assembly GCA_035638015.1 of Gemmataceae bacterium. Taxonomy (GTDB): domain Bacteria; phylum Planctomycetota; class Planctomycetia; order Gemmatales; family Gemmataceae; genus DASRAT01. Next base: position 1,575 of record DASRAT010000267.1, read on the forward strand.
TCCATTCTGGGCTACCGTTTTTACCATTACGACGAAGGGCTGCGGGTCAGGCAAGCCATTTTACCCACCAATCCCAATTTCGTGCCCGGAACGGTCATTGCCGCTCAGGACAATTTCAGCGCTCAAAACCAGTTCCACGGCTGCGACATCGGTTTCAAAACCAGCTATTGCTGGTGCGACTGGACGCTCGGCTTGCTCGCCAAGGCCGCAGCTGGGTGCGTCAATCAGGAAGTGGACATTTCAGGGAATACCGTGACCACCGTGCCAGGCGTCGCGCCGGTCGTCAACAACGGCGGCATCCTGGCTCTGCAAAGCAACATCGGCACCCATCGCAGCCATGACTGGGTGGTCCTGCCCGAGTTCGGCGGCAATCTGAGCTGGCAGATGAGTTGCAACGTCCGCCTCCATGCAGGTTACTCGATCCTGTTTTTGGACAGGATCGCGCGGGCTGCGGATCAGATCGATTTGACAGTCAATCCCAATCTGTTCCCGCCTGTTGGCGCCAACCCCGCGGGTCCAAGTCGGCCGGCATTTTCGCTGGAGCGGTCTGACATTTGGATGCAGAACATCAGCTTTGGCGTGGAAATCAACTTCTAAATACATGGGCGCGATTTAGCATGGAAATTGTGGGACGGCCTTCCTAGGCCGTCCCACAATTTCCATGCTTCACTTTTTGCCGATTGGCGGCGCTGCACCGTCGTTGCACTATTTCATCTCTGATCAAGCCCGGCAAACTCATCGTGCCGGCGCGCGGTTGAACGCATATAAATAATCCTTGCCTCTTCCTCCGGCGGCCACCGCTGCCGACTCGCCTGGAGCCGTTCTGATGCAGCTTACTGTGCGCGACGTGGCCAAGCTCCTTAACGTCGCGGAAAATGCGGTCCATCACTGGGTTGCCGACGATCATCTCCCCGCAACGTCCATCAACGGCCAGTTTCGCTTCAATTGCGCCGAGGTTCTGGAGTGGGCCACGGAACGGAAATTGTCGATTGCGCCAGCGGCGTTTCCTTATAGCGACGGACGCGGAGGCGCCAAGCCGGAGCTGGCGGCGGCGCTGCGGCTTGGCGGCGTGTTGTACGACGTGCCGGGCGGCGACAAGGAAAGCGTGCTGCGGCACATCATTCAAGCCATGCCGTTGCCGGATGACATGGAGCGTGAATTTCTTCTACAAGTATTCTTGAGCCGTGAGGCGGCGGGATCCACCAGCGTCGGCGAAGGTATTGCTTTGCCTCATCCGCGTTATCCCAATGTCGTTCAGATCGAGGAGCCGTTTATCACGCTGGCGTTTCTCAAACAGCCAATCGCCTACGCGGCGGCCGATCAACAACCGGTGCACACCTTGTTTGCCCTGGTCAGCCCGACAGTGCGGAGCCATCTTGGATTACTGACGGTGCTGGCAGCGGCACTGCGCGACCTGGAGTTTCGCGGCGCCGTGGCGGCGCGGCGGTCCGCGCAAGAAATTATTGAACGAGCCGCGTCGGTCGAAGCCAAATTTCGACTCAGCCCGGTTGGAGTGCGGCAATGACGCTGCTATTGTGGGCCATCGGATTGCTTCTGGGCAGCGGCATGGCGGCGCTGCTGGTGAGCCGGAAGTCCCCCATTTTGGCGACACGTCTGGCCATCGGCGGGGTGGTCATCGGCTGTTTGTTGGGCCTGGTTCCCGCGAGCGCTGCGCTTTATGACTGGGGCATCGGCGCCAACGCGCTGTCTGAAGAATGGATGACCGAGCTGGGTGGCTCGCTAAGACTTCGCCTGGATCCTCTGTCTGCTTTCTTTGCGATTTTGATTCTTGGCATCTCAGCGCTGGCGGCGGTGTACGGCGGCGAGTACATGTTGCCGCGAAACGACGCCGGGCAAAGCAAAACGGCAAATAAAAAACTGGGATTCGCCTGGTTCTTTTTCAACGTTCTGGTTGCCAGCATGTTGCTGGTAGTGCTGGCTCGCAACGGCCTTTTGTTTCTGGTCGCCTGGGAAATCATGGCGCTGGCGTCGTACTTCCTGGTGACGTATGAGAGCGAACGGGAAGACGTGTGTCGGGCGGGTTGGATTTACCTGGTGGCGACCCACCTGGGCACGGCCTTTTTGCTGATATTCTTCGTGCTGTTAGGCGATACCGAGACTGGCTCGCTCGATTTCGGCATCCCGTTAGCTGGCGATCATCCCGCGCGGACGGCGCTCTTCTTGCTCGCTGTGGTCGGCTTTGGCACCAAAGCGGGCCTGGTGCCGTTTCATGTTTGGTTGCCCGAAGCCCATGCGGCGGCGCCTTCGCACGTTTCCGCACTCATGTCGGCAGTGATGATCAAGCTCGGCATTTACGGGTTGCTGCGAACCATTTACCTTCTGGGCACTCCCGAGCCGTGGTGGGGACCGACGCTGATGATTATCGGTTTGGTCGGTGGCTTGCTGGGCATTAGCCAGGCATTGTACCAGCGCGACCTGAAGCGGGTGCTTGCTTACTCGAGCATTGAGAACATTGGCCTCATCACGCTGGGCATCGGCATTGGCCTTTGGGGTTGGTCGGCGGATCAGATGGGCATTGCCGCTTTGGGTTTCGCGGGCGCCATTTTGCACATCTGGAACCACGCCTTGATGAAGGGCTTGATGTTCTTCGCGGCCGGCGGCGTTGTCCACAGCACGGGTACGCGCGACATGGAAAAACTGGGCGGGTTAATCAAGACGATGCCCTGGACCGCCACGCTGCTGATCGTCGGGGCTGCGGCCCTCGCGGCGTTGCCGCCGCTCAATGCGTTTGTCAGCGAATGGCTGCTGTATCTCGGGCTTTTGCGTGCGGGGCTGGATTTTCCCGACAGCCGTGGCCTGGGCGCTCTGTTGGCAGTGGGCATGCTGGCAACCATCGGCGGCTTGACGGCGGTTTGTTTTGTGCGGTTGTTGGGCATCGCGTGTTTGGGGACTGCGCGAAGCGATGAGGCACGTCACGCCCACGATGCCGGCCCGGCGATGCGATTGCCCATGTTGATATTGGCAAGCCTGTGCATCGCCAGCGGCGTTTTGCCGTTGGTGTTGATTACTGTGTTTTCCCGTGTGATGAATCAGATTCTTGGCGCTGACGCCCTGGCGAATCTCGATTCGACTGGCGCGTCGGTCGCAGTGCTCGGTTGGGTTCAGCTTGCAATTTGGGCCGCCATTGGCTGTTCCGCGGCTTTGCTGTGGCGTCTCGTAAGCAAAAGCGGGACAGCTGCCCACGGAACCTGGGATTGCGGCTTCGCGGCGCCAACCGCGCGCATGCAATACACGGGGCGTTCCTTTGCCGAGATCATGGCGGAGCGTTTGTTGCCGTTGCCGTTTCGTCCCCGCGTGTCCCGGACGGGGCCGCAGGGATTGTTTCCCGGCCAGAGCAGTTTTCAGGCCGATTGCAGTGATCCCGTGACCGAGCGCGGCTACGTGTGGCTGTTCCAACGTGTCGGCAATGCCTGCATGCGGCTGTGGTGGGTGCAGCACGGGACCATCAATCTGTATTTGGTTTACTTGATGGTGCTGATTTTTTTGGGATTGGCGTGGATGACGGTGAGGACTTGGGTACTTTTGTAAATTGCCCGACTGGCGTCGGCTTTCCAAAATGAACATCATGGAAGTCGTTTTAACAATCTTACACGTTTTGATCCACTTCACAGTGGCGGCCACCTTTCCCCCGCTTCTGCTCGGCATCATCAACAAAACCAAAGCCCTCTTCGCCGGCCGTGTCGGTCCGCCTTTGCTTCAGCCCTATTACGATCTCCTCCGGCTTTTCCAAAAGGGATCGGTGTTCAGTACCACGACCTCGTGGGTTTTTCGCGCCGGGCCTGTAGTCGGCCTGGCCGCGGTTGCAATGGCATTGCTGTTCGTGCCGCTGGGCCATCACGCCGCGCCTTTATCATTCACTGGCGATTTGATTCTGCTTGCTTACCTGCTTGGCCTGGCCCGGTTCGTCACGGCAGCGGCGGCGCTGGACACCGGCTCGCCGTTCGAAGGCATGGGAGCGGCCCGCGAGGTCACCTTTGGCTGCCTGGCGGAGCCGGCTTTGTTTTTTGGCCTGTTGGTGATGGCCAAGCTGTCGAAATCGCTGCAAGTCAGCACCATGCTCGGCGACGCCGTGGAGGCGGACTGGCAAGTGGCCGCCGCACCCCTGGTGTTGGTGGCGGCGAGTTGGTTTATTGTGATGCTCGTGGAGAACTGCCGCATTCCTTTTGACGATCCCAATACGCACCTGGAATTGACCATGGTGCATGAAGTGATGGTGCTGGATCACAGCGGACCCGCATTGGGGATGATCCTTTACACTGCCGCGCTGAAGCTGTTTTTGTTTGGGGCGCTGATCGTTCGGATCGCAGTGCCGGTCAGCACCGTGAATGGGTTTGCGGATTGGCCGCTGTTTCTGGCCGCAATGGCGGTGCTGGCGGTGGTGATTGGCGTCGTTGAGTCGGTGCTAGCACGGCTACGATTGGTGGCCATTCCACAACTATTGGTGGCGGCGGGATTGCTGGCGGCATTTGGCATGGTGTTGTTGACGAAATGACGCCGGATTTTATATGGACCAAATATTGATCATCGTGCTGGCGCTGAATTTCCTTGCCTTGGGTGCGAGCCGCCTGCGGACCGTTATCCGTGCCGTGGCGATGCAAGGCGCCCTGATCGGCTTGCTGCCGCTGTTTATTCATCACGAACCGGAAGTGCGAGCCATTCTTCTGAGCGTTGGCACCATTCTGCTGAAGGGCGTCATTGTGCCGGGTTTTCTGCGCTATGCCAAGCGCGAAGCGGACATTCGTCACGAGTCGCATCCGAGCATTGGCTACATTCCGTCGCTGGTGTTGGGGGCGATCGGCATTTCGTTTGCGGTCGTGTTCGCGCGGACGTTGCCATTGGAAGATTTGCACAAGGACTCGCTGCTGGTTCCCGCGTCGTTGGCCACGGTGTTTTGCGGTTTTCTGTTGTTAACGACACGGAAGATGGCCATCAACCAGGTGGTCGGCTATCTGGTGCTGGAAAATGGCATCTTTCTTTTCGGCATGCTGCTGCTCGAAGCCCTGCCCGCTCTCGTGGAAATTGGGGCATTGTTGGATTTGTTCACGGGCGTATTTGTGATGGGCATTATTATCCACCACATCAACCGCGAGTTCGCCTCCATCAGCACCGAACACCTTACGGAGCTGAAAGAATGATGGCCCTGGCGTTGATCGGCGTGCCGTTGGCGATGGCGGCGTTGGCCTTGGCGCTGCCGTGGAAGCGTGTCCGGCCGTGGGCAGTGGTCGCGGGCGGCTCGGGCCATCTGGTCGTAGTGATTGTTGCGTTGGCCAGAGATGAACCTGTGGAGGCGTTCGACCGCTGGTTGGTGCTCGATCCGCTGGGCAAGGTTTTTCTCACGTTGATCAGCGTGGTGTTTTTCGCCTGCGCGTTATACACGCCTGGTTATCTTGCACTGAGACCCGGCCGGCCCAATCGGTCGTTGTGTGCATGCATGTTGCTGTCGTTGGCGCTGATGACGGTGGTATCGCTGGCGCATCACCTGGGGTTGATGTGGGTGGCCGTGGAAGCGATCACGTTGGCCACGGCGCTCAACATCTATTTCAACCAAAACCACCGCGCCCTGGAGGCAACCTGGAAATACCTGCTGATCTGTTCCGTCGGCATCGCGGTAGCGCTGCTTGGGTCGTTCTTTCTGGCTTATGCGGCGTTTTACCCAACCTTGCGCTCCACTCTGTTGTTTGAAGAGCTAATCGGGCAAGCGCGGGGCGAACCCGGCTTGAAACCGGAGTGGCTGCAAGCGGCATTTGTCATGTTGCTGGCGGGCTATGGCACCAAGATGGGCCTGGCCCCTATGCACACCTGGAAACCGGATGCCTACGGCGAGGCGCCCGGCGTGGTCGGCGCCATGCTGGCCGGGTGCGTGACCACCTGCGCTTTTCTGGCGATTTTGCGGTTCTACAAAATCCTCGATGCCGCGGGACAAACGGCCTTTGCTCAGGAGTTGATGGTTTTCATGGGCTTGCTGTCCATGGCCACGGGGGCGGTCTTCATGGTCCGGCAGCGTGACTTCAAGCGCATGCTGGCCTATTCCAGCGTCGAGCACATGGGCATTCTCGTGTTGGGCGTCGGCATCGGCGGCAGCCTGGCGATGTTCGGCGTGCTGCTGCACCTCATCAACAACGCCTTGACCAAAGGGGTCTTGTTTCTGTCGGCCGGCAACATCCATCGCGCGTTTGACAGCAAATATGTTGACGACGTACGTGGAGCAATGCGACTTTTGCCTGTCTCGGGATCGTTGTTTTTGCTTGGTTTTTTAGCGATTGCCGGGTCACCGCCGTTTGGCCCGTTTTTGAGTGAATTCACCATTCTCAGGGGTGCGCTGAGCGGCAAACGCTATGTCATCGCGGCCATCTATCTTGCCTTGTTGGCGATGGTCTTCGTCGGCATGGGCGGCACGGTGCTGAAAGTTGTCCAGGGACAGCCGCTCACGGAGACGACGCCGCGGCGCTATCGCGATCGGTTGACGACGGCAGGGCCAATCTTGCTTTTGATGGCCTTGGTGTTGCTGCTGGGCGTTTACGTGCCGCCGCCGTTGGAAGCCATGCTGAGGAACGCAGTCGAGTTTCTGGAGAGTCATTGATGGCCGCGGACGCCGAGTTCAAGAGTTTGTTCAACGGCCAGGCGACGCCGCGCAAGCAGGTGCCGCTATTGCCGTTGGGCACGTTTCGTCGGGCCGTGTTGGAAGCGGTGCAACACGGCCAGCGCGTTGCGGCGTTTTTTGGCCACGCGCCTGAATCGGGTGGACGCGTTGAGCTTTATGCCGTGCTTGCAGACAAAACCAATGCCCATTTGAATGTTGCCAGCGCCTGGCTGGATAGCGATGAATTTCCTTCACTGACGCCCGACTGCCCGCAGGTGCACCTCTTTGAGCGCGAGATTGCCGAGCAATTTGGCGTCAAACCGCTGGGTCATCCCTGGCTGAAGCCTGTGCGGTTCCACGAGTCTTACCGGCCCGGCCACGATGCCTGGGCACGGTCGCCGGGTCATCCAGTAGTCGGTGTGATGGACTATTACCAGGTGGAAAGCGAGGAGATTCACGAAGTTGCGGTAGGCCCGGTGCATGCCGGCGTAATCGAACCGGGGCATTTTCGTTTTCAGTGCCACGGCGAGCAGGTTTATCACCTGGAAATCTCACTGGGCTATCAGCATCGCGGCGTCGAAATGGCGCTTAAGGGCGGGCCTAACAAGCGAACCTTGCCGTACATGGAAACGCTCGCAGGCGACACGACCATCGGCCATGCCAGCGCGTATTGCCAAAATGTGGAGGCGCTAACAGGCGTGCGACCATCGCTCAGAGCAATGGCCATTCGCGGCATCGGCCTGGAACTGGAGCGCTTGGCCAATCACACGGGTGACGTCGGGGCTTTGGCCAATGACGTGGGTTATCTGCCAACGGCGTCGTATTGCGGCCGGCTGCGCGGTGATTTTCTCAATGCCACCGCTGCGATCTGCGGCAATCGTTTCGGGCGCGGATTGGTCAAACCTGGCGGCGTCGGTTTTGACATCGAGGAAGCACTGGCCAGTGATCTTCGCCCGAAAATACAGGCGGCCCTGAAGGATGTCGCAGGCGCGACCAAGTTGCTCTGGGAATCGTCCTCAGTGATGGCGCGGTTTCAGGAAACCGGCACGCTTGAGCAAGAAGACGCCAAGGCTATTGGCTTGGTTGGCCCCGCGGCGAGAGCATGCGGACTCGATCCGGACGTGCGGCAGGATTTTCCCTTTGGTATCTATCGCTTCAATCAGGTGCCGGTGTCGATTTGCCCCAGCGGCGACGTGTTTGCCCGGGCTTATGTGCGCTGGTTGGAGATCCAGCGCTCGGGCGAGTTTGTGCTGGCCCAACTGAAAGCGCTGCCGGCGGGCGGAACGATGACACTGCTCAAGCCGCTGCAACCCAACATGCTGGCGGTTTCGCTGGTCGAGGGCTGGCGCGGCGAGATTTGCCATGTGGCGCTGACGGATGATCAAGGGAAGTTTGCGCGGTACAAAGTGGTCGATCCGTCGTTTCATAATTGGTACGGGCTGGCTCTGGCGCTGCGCGAGCAGCAGATTTCCGACTTCCCTTTGTGTAATAAGAGCTTTAACCTGTCGTATTGCGGGCATGATTTGTGATCATCAGTGGAGGGAGTAGGGTTATGCCAGTTCACGATTGGACTCGCGTTACCGATGGGACTTTCCACGACTTCCACTATTCGTGGGTGTTGGAGATCAAGCGCGCTCTCAAACGCGGCATCCTGCCTAAAGGGTATTACGTCATGGCCGAACAAATCGGCGGCGACCTCGGCGCGCCGGATGTCTTGACTCTCCAGGCGGCCGACAAGGAGCCGGAGTCTGAAGGGCCCATTGGCGGAACCGCGACGCTGACCGAGTCCCCTCCAGTCGTGCATGCCAGAACAACTATTGCCCGTGATCCCTACGCGCGGCTGCAGCGCGCCGTGGTGGTTCGGCACACCAGTGACGACCGCATCGTGGCCATGATCGAAGTGCTTTCACCCGGGAATAAGTCGAGCAAGCATGCCATTCGGTCGTTTCTGGACAAAGCTGTCGCGGCTTTGGATAGCGGGGTGCACCTGCTTCTTGTCGATGTACATCCTCCCGGACCGCGTGACCGCAATGGCATCCACGGCGCGTTGATGAACGAAATTGGCACGGAGGACTATGTTCTGGGTAGCGAGCGGCCCATGACCGCCGCGGCCTACGTTGGCGGGGCTGTCGTTGATGCATTTGTCGCGCACTTTGCCGTTGGGGAACCCATCCCGCAAATGCCGTTGTTCCTCACGACGGAAAACTATGTGCATGTTCCGCTGGAAGCGGCTTACATGGCGGCGTGGGAGGATGTGCCGGTGCAGTATCAACTGGTGCTGTCCGCTGGTTCTTGATCGTTAATGAAGTGGCGAACCGAGCAGCGTAAGCTGCCGGGTAACGCGCACAACCCGGCAGCTTACGCTGCTCGGCTCGCAGGCATCATGGAGTTTTTTGATGATCGACGTTGTGCTGGAGCGCCTGCGTCAGGGCCATCGCACCAGTTCCTTTCCCAGGGAATTGCCGGTGCTGCCCGAGCGCTTTCGCGGCCGGCCGGTGCTGGATGAGACGAAGTGTCCGCCCGGTTGCGAGCTTTGCGCCGACGCTTGCCCGACCGATTGCATCACCCGCAACGGCGCGGGCCAATTACAGATCGACCTTGGCAAGTGTCTGTTTTGCACGGAGTGCGTCCAGGCCTGCCCAACTGGGGCGATTGAATACACCCAGGATTATCGCCTGGCTGCACGGCGGCGCGAGGATTTATTGCAGAGCGACAAGGGCGTGCAATTAGCGGCATCGCTGGAAGAAAAGACACGCAAGCTGTTTCAGCGTTCGCTCAAGTTGCGTCAAGTCAGCGCCGGCGGCTGCAACGCTTGCGAGGCCGACGTGAATGTGCTCAACACGCTCGTATTCGACCTGGGGCGCTTCGGCATTCAGTTCGTGGCGTCGCCGCGCCATGCGGACGGTTTGTTGATTACAGGGCCAGTGACGGAGAACATGAAACTGGCTTTGAAAAAGACCTATGACGCGGTGCCGGCGCCCAAGATTGTCATTGCCGTGGGAGCGTGTGCCATCTCGGGCGGGCCTTATGTCGGGCACGCGGAGCAACACAATGGTGCCGACGCGGTGTTGCCCGTGGATTTGTATGTGCCAGGGTGTCCTCCCCATCCTTACACTATCTTGGATGGTTTGTTGCGGTTGTTGGGTCGGGAAAAGGGCTAACCTAAAGTCGCAACAACGGAAAGTGGGACGGCCTTCCCAGGCCGTCCGCATTCGAACGGACGGCCTGGGAAGGCCGTCCCACGATGCAAGTTGTAACCAGGAGATTTTAAGGTGCGAACGGTCATCACCGGCGGTGCCGGCTTCGTCGGCTCTCATTTGTGCGAACGCTTTCTGGCCGAAGGTCATGAAGTCATCTGCGTGGACAATCTGATCACTGGCAGCACTGCCAACATCGAGCCGTTGCGGGCCAATAAATGCTTTTCGTTTCTGCAACACGATATTTCCAAGCCCCTGGAGATCGACGGCCCCGTGGACAACGTGCTGCATTTCGCTTCACCTGCCAGCCCCGTCGATTATCTGCAGCATCCGATCCAAACGCTCAAGGTCGGCTCGCTTGGCACGCACAATACACTCGGCCTGGCCAAGCTGAAAAGCTCGCGGTTTCTTTTGGCCAGCACCAGCGAGGTTTACGGCGACCCCAACGTCCATCCGCAACGCGAGGATTACTGGGGCAATGTCAATCCCATCGGCGTTCGCGGCTGCTACGACGAGGCCAAGCGCTTCGCCGAGGCGATCACGATGGCTTATTACCGCTATCACGGCGTCAAGAGCCATATCGTTCGCATCTTCAATACGTATGGCCCCAAGATGCGTCTCAATGACGGCCGCGTGGTGCCCAATCTCATGGCCCAGGCCCTGCGCGGCGAGGCGATGACCATCTACGGCGATGGTTCGCAGACGCGCAGTTTTTGTTTTGTGAGTGACCTCGTTGAAGGCATCTATCGTTTACTGCAAGCCGATTTTCATGAGCCGGTCAACCTTGGCAATCCGAACGAAGTGAGCATTCTCGATTTCGCCAGGGAGATTCAGAAACTGGCGGATCGGCCGGTCAAGTTCGAGTTTCAGCCGTTGCCGCAGGATGATCCCAAGGTGCGGCGGCCGGACATCACGCGGGCGCGGACGCTGCTGGGATGGGAGCCAAAGATCGACCGCGTCGAAGGGATGCGGCGGACGATGGAGTATTTTCGCACCAAAGTCTGAGGGACCAGACCATGCCAACGCCCGCCATTGCCATTATCTTCTTCCTGATCGCGTCTGTTTTGGGCGCTGTGGGACAGTATCTTTACAAGTCGGGCGCGGACCAAACCAGCGACTCGGCGATTTCCTACCTCCTGAATGTCCGGTTGCTGGGTGGCGTGGCCTGCTACATTGGCGTGATGGTCCTATTTGTGGCCGCCTTCAAACGCGGCGGTTCGCTCACAGTTTTGTATCCAATTTATGCCAGCACGTTTATTTGGGCGGCGCTTATTGCCTGGGCGGCTTATGGCACGCCCATCCGACCCATTAACATCGCCGGCATGATTTTGTTGGTCGTTGGAATGTACCTGCTGGGGAAACAAGCGTGACCGACCAGCCTTATGCTCCTGAACGGCGGCCGCTGGCGTCACGCGATCGCGCTGCCTCCAAGTTGATCGCGGGTTGGTTGGCTCGCTTGGGTGCTTCTCCCAATTCCATATCGTTGGCCGGAATGATCGCCGGCATTTTGGCAGGTGTGGCTTTCGCACTTACTGTCTTGCCGGAATTTCGCATTTTCGCTTTTCTCGGTGCAGCTCTCTTCATTCAACTGCGACTGCTGGCGAACATGCTCGACGGCATGGTGGCCATTGCCACCGGCAAGACTTCGCCGGTGGGCGAGTTGTACAACGAGATTCCGGACCGCGTTTCGGATGCTGCCATTTGTATTGGCGCCGGTTTTGCCGCGGGGTCCGTGCCGGCGCTGGGTTACCTGGCGGCGTGCGTGGCAATCTTCGTCGCCTATGTGCGGGCCGAAGGAAAAGTGGCGGGAGCGCATCAGGAATACTGCGGCCCAATGGCCAAACCGCATCGCATGTTTGCCCTCACGGTCGCAGCCATCTATTGTGGCTTAGCGCCAGAGGCCTGGCAGCCCACGCTGCGGGAGCCGATGGAGGCCGGTTTGATGGCCATGGCATTGGCATTGATAATCGTTGGCGGCCTGGTTACCGCGGTGCGGCGCTTGGTTCGCATTGCCAGGGCTCTGCGGAGGGTGCAGTCATGACGACCGAATCCTATGAGCATTTGTTGGGCTGGTGGACGGCCTTTGACGATCCCTTTGTTTGGATCACATCTGTTGCGGCCGTGGTTGTGCTAACGGCGTCAGGCATTGCTATTCAATTGCTTAAACGGTCCGGACGGATCAATGCCGCGTTGTTTCAAGATATGTGGTTGCGCTGGAAATCGTGGTTGTGGCTGGCTTTGTTGATGTTGATCCCGATTTTGCTTGGCGCAGCGTGGGTCATTGTCGCCGTCGCAGTTTTGAGCTTGCTGTGCTTTAGCGAATACGCGCGGGCCACGGGGCTATTCCGCGAAAAGCTTCTATGTGCTGTGGTCGTGTTTGGCGTGCTGGCGCTCACTTTCGCCAGCGCCGACAATTACAGCCGACTGTACTTTGCCCTGGGGCCGTTGATCGTCGGCTTTTTGGCCATCGTGACCATTCCGCAAGACCGGCCGCATGGCTACATTCAACGCACCGCCCTGGCGGTCATGGGTTTCTTGCTCTTGGGCCATGGCCTGGGTTATCTGGCCTTGATCGCCAATAGCGCTCATTACCGCTCGCTTCTACTGCTCATTCTGATTGGTGTGGAAGCCAATGACGTTTTCGCGTATTGCGTGGGTAAAACCATCGGCGGTCCCAAGTTGATCCCCAACACCAGTCCGGGCAAGACCATTGCCGGCAGCATTGGGGCGCTCGTCCTGACAACAGCGCTGGTCGCAACCTTGGGGCATGTCATTTTTCACGATACGGCCATGGATCGGTTGGAGTTGTTGTTGGTGCTCGGCGCCGGCATGAGCATCTTGGGCCAGTACGGCGATTTGCTGTTGTCCTCGATCAAGCGCGATCTTGGCCTGAAAGATCTGGGTGTCGCCATTCCGGGCCATGGCGGCATGCTGGATCGTTTTGACAGTTTGGTGCTGGTGCCGCCGGCGGCGTTTCACTTCCTGTCGTTGCATTTGGGCCCGCTCAATGGCGCTTTCGCCGAGCGGATCCTGACAGGGGGTTGATCGTGGACGAATGGAAACTACAGCCGGCTCGCGATTTGGGCCTCACGGGATTGGAGCGTTCGCGAAGTTTGCTGCGCGAAAGCGGACTGGTGGCGAGCATGGTTCGCTGGTGCGTCTGGGGCATCCTGGGCGTGGGTTTTCGATTGCTGCACAAACTCAAGGTGGAAGGCTGCGAAAACTTGCCGGCCTCGCCCTCGTTTGTGATGGTCGCCAATCACGCCAGTCATTTCGATGCTTTGGTGCTGGGGGCGGCCTTGCCGCTTGCATGGCGCGATGCCATATTCCCCGTGGCGGCCGGCGACGTCTTCTTCGAGCGCCGCGGCATGGCGGCGATTGTGACCACGCTCATTAATGCCTTGCCTGTGTGGCGGCGCAGGCCCGGCGCCCATGAGATCAACACGCTTCGCCAACGGCTTGCCGGCGGCAACTGCATCTTCATCCTCTTTCCTGAAGGCACGCGTTCTCGCGACGGCTGCATGACGCCGTTCAAACCCGGCATCGGCATGATGGTGGCCGGCAGTCCGGTGCCGGTTGTGCCGTGTCATCTCTGTGGCACGCATGATGTTTTCCCACCCAACCGGGTTTTGCCTCGCTTGCTGCCGATCACGTTGCGGATCGGCGCTCCGCTGGATTTCACGGCGGTGGCCAACACCAGTGCCGGTTGGCGGCAAATTGCTGCTGACCTCGAATCGGCTGTTCGTGAACTGATGCAATAATCACCGCAAGCGTTTGGGAGAGCCTCCCGTTGTTGGCATCCGTGCCAGGCGCTTGCCCCCTCCTCGCTGCGGTCAGGCGCAGACTGAGCGCCAACGAAGTGACGCCGGACTCCCGCCCGGGGTGTCATCCAGGCGTAGACTGTCCAATCCGAAAACTGGTCAGGCACAACGGTGTATGACCCATTCCTCGGAAGGCACTAAGCGTTGGAAGTCCGCCTGCCTACGCGGGACAACTTCGGGGCTTTCACCCGACCCGTCATCATCATCAACGCCGACTTGGGGGCGTTTACCAAATTGTCAAGGAGCGCTACCCACCGGTCCCATGCGACCTGAAATGACCCCGGTCATGCAAACCAATGTGCCAGTCTGCATACGGTCAGCCAGCCTCCACGCCTTTTGAGCTTTGTTGCGGCGTCTTTATTTTTGGTCCCGGGGTTGCCGACGGAGCGCCCGGGATACCCCTGCAAAGAAGACACTGACTCTTCCGGCCTCTTGCTACCTTTACTATAACTGAACATGAGTTCACATTGCAAGAGGAAAAGCCCAAAAAAATTAGGTGAACGGTGCCCAACAAAATTCAACGCTGTATGACAACCGTTCGGGTTGGAAACCGGCCTGGATTGCTCTGGGAGGGGTTCAATAGCATAGACTCTATGCGGTGTTTCGCGGCAAGAAGGTGGGCGCGAGCTAGGCGGAGGCCCCATGAATATGCGGCGATTGTTTGGCTTTGTGGCAGCGTTGGGCGGTTTGGTTCTGGTCGGAAGCACAGCGGTCCCGGCACCCAGGGAGGCGGTTAGCGGCCAAGACAAAGAGTCTCGCGCACAGCCGGCCGTGGCGCCAGCGCTCATTAAATTGGAGCCGAAAGAGCACGAGGCGCCGTTTTTCGTTTTTTCGCGCGACGGAAATCTTCTCGCCTATAACCGGGGGGTGGCCGTTCATGTTTACGATGTAAAGGCAAAGAAGGACGTTCAGCGGCTCGACAAGGAAAGAACCCGCAGTTCGCCTACTCCGCTTGTTTTCTCCCCTAACGGAAGTCAGCTGTTGGTTGGGCACCGTATCGGTCAAGATTTTGAATTTTGGCTGTGGGACACGAAAACGGGAAACCACCTGTGTGCACTGCATTATGATCCCGCTCCAATAATACTCGATCCGGACCCGTTCGCGTTCACCCCCGCCGGGAAGACAATTGTCGGAATGCAATGGAGAAACGACGCAGGTGGACTACAACTCTGGGATGCGGCTTCTGGCAAGGGGTCGCGAAGCATCGGATGGAATCCGGATGGCGTTGGTGCATTTCGGTTGAGTGAGGACGGGAAGACCATCGTCGCGGAGCATTGGAAGGAGATAGGTCTGGAAGAGAAAAACAACTTCTATTATTTCACGTTCAAAATCCATGTCCGACTATGGGAAGTTGCCTCAGGACGCGATCTTGGTCCCATTGGAAAGGCGCTAGATAAGACATTCAAAATGCCGCGGCGGCGTTTGACCACAGATGAATTTCCCCCAGGCACAAAGATGATCAGTGATCTGGGCGTGCAGGGCCACGGCTGCCGCGTCAGGATTTCGCCATCAGGCAGAATCATGGTGTTTGCCCGCGACACCAGTGATGCCGTTTTGCAAGTTTCAAAGAATCCACCTGAAGGTTATTCGCTTTGCCTAGTCGATTTGGCAACGGGCACCGAACTCCACAAACTCAACGAACTCGACGAGATTTATCCGTACCACTTCACGCTGTCACCGAACAGCGGGTTATTGGCGGTTCAAGGTCAGATGAAGAAGGGTTATAACGGTATCTTCCAAACAATGGTTTTGTTGGATGTGTCCCATTGGCGCGACGAAGCCCTCAAATCCAGAAAAGACCCGACTGCCAAGGATTTAGCCACGCTATGGGACGACCTGGGCGCCGAAGAGCCAGCCAAAGCATTTCAGGCATTGCGTCGCATGACGGCCAGCCCGCAAACGGTTTTGCCGTTCCTAAAGAAGCAATTGCAGCCCGCCCCCAATGACAGCAAGAAAATCGCCTCGCTCATCTCTCAACTCGACGACAAGAACTTCATGGTGCGAGAAAACGCCACCAAGGAGTTGTTACAATTTGGCGAGCAAGCGGAATCGGCGGTCGCAAAAGCACTTGTTAAGCCTGAGTCATTGGAAGCACGCCAGCGTCTCGAAAAAGTCCTTGGAACGCTCAAAAAAGAAACTTGGCCGGACGCGCCGATGCGGTGTTTACTTTGGGGCATCGAATTCTTGGAGCTCAATGGCTCTCCCACCGCCATCGAAGTGCTCGAACGATTGGCCACCGGCGGCCCTGAAGCGTGGGTCACACAAGAGGCGATAATCTCCCTGGACCGCCTGGGCAAAAAACCCAAGAAATAACCGTGTCAATTCGCCCAGCATTGCCGCTTCGGTTGGCACCTGATGCCCACGCGGGCAGCACCACGAATGCGTTTCATTGCATATCTTGTCCAAGCGTCCATCGCACCTCTTTTCCCTCTCGCCACTTAGGACAATTGCGCTCCCTCTCAGAATTTGGGCGCAGATTTTGCATTGTCCATCAAGTTGATTAATTAGCTGTTCATTCAGCAAACCCCGTCAACACTGAAGTTCTCGTCCTTCCTCTCCCCAGGTCGAGTGCGTGGGTTCCTTTGTCAACACACCTGGTGTGCGCGGTTTTGTGCGCGCCGTGGGTGTCACGAGGTTCGCGGCCATGGCGGAAAATTCTGACGGTTGTGCGTTGCTCAACGGCTTTCAACGGCCCGAAACTTTGCCGCCGCCGCCTGACCTTGTCGGGCGGTTGCTTGACGAGGCGTTGGTTTGCGTATGCCGGACCGTGAGCAAGGGAACTATCAAATCCGCCATTTGTAATGGGCATCGCACCATTGACGCCATTGCCAGGGCGACCACGGCGGGGGCGGGGTGCGGCACCTGTCAGGCCACGCTCGGTGAGTTGATCGCCCAGACTGAAAAGGAGCCGCCCAAGCTCAATCCCATCGAACTGGTCAAACGCAAACAGGACGGCCTCGATTCGATGCCGGACATCGAGCGTTACGCGGCCACGGGCAACTGGCAGGAGATGACCGAGGACGACAAGCATCGCTTCAAATGGCACGGCCTGTTTTTCCGCAAACAGACGCCCGGCAATTTCATGCTGCGCATCCGCATGACCGGCGGACAAACCAATGCCGCCCAGTTTCGCATGATCGCCGACCTGAGCGATCAATACGGCAAGGGCTTTTGCGATATCACCACGCGGCAGCAGATGCAAATGCGCTGGTTCACCATCGACAACGTTCCGGACATCTGGGAACGGCTGGCGTCCGTGGGCCTGGGCAGCAAGCAAACGGGCATGGACAACATCCGCAATGTTTGCAGTTGCCCCGTTGCCGGCCTGACGCCCCACGAAATGCTGGATGCCTCGGCGGTGTGTCAGGAGTTTTCGCAGCTGTTTGTGGACAACAAGGAGTTCACCAATCTGCCGCGCAAGTTCAATGTGACCATCACCGGTTGCCTGGAAAACTGCTGCCATGCGGAGACGCAAGATATTGGCCTGGTGCCGTCGGTGCGTGACCTGGAAGGGCAATCCGTGGCGGGGTTTAATGTCTTCGTGGGCGGCAAGCAAGGCTCGGGCGGTTTTACGCCGGCGGCGAATCTTGATCTTTTTGTCAGACCCGCCGACGCCGCTCGCATCTGTGCTCTCATGGTGCTGATCTTTCGCGATCATGGCTCGCGCGAGACACGCAACAAATCACGCTTGGCATTTTTGATTCAGGAACGCGGGGCGCCGTGGTTTCGCGCCGAACTGGAAAAACGCTGGGGACAGCCGCTTTTGGCCGCGGGACCGGAACTGAGGAAGAAGCATCACGTCGATCATCTGGGCATCCATCCGCAGCGCCGCTCGGCATTGTCAGACGGGCCGCAGCGCTATTGTGCCGGTTTGCTTGTGCCCGTGGGCCGCATTACCACGGCCCAAATGCGCGGAGTCGCCGACCTGGCGGAACGCTATGGGGACGGGCAGATTCGGTTGACTGTCCAGCAAAACGTTATCATCGCCAACATCCCCGAGGACAAGCTGGGCGCGTTCATGGAGGAGCCGCTGCTCAAGGAGCTGTCGGTCGATCCGTCGCCGATCATGCGCGGCCTGGTGACCTGCACCGGGATCGACTTTTGCCATTTGGCATTGATCGAAACCAAGGACTGGGCGATTCGCATTGCCAGGGATCTTGAAGAAAGAACGCGCGGCCAGAAGATCGCTCCGCTCACCATTCATATGTCGGGTTGCTCCGCGGGTTGCGCGTTGCATCAAACATCCACCATCGGCATGCAGGCGTGCCGCACACGGATCAACGGCGAAATCGTGGATGCGGCACACGTCTGCGTCAACGGCAAATCAGGGCCGGGCGCGAGAGTGGCTTCCGATTTGATGTATGACGTGCCTTGCACGGAACTGGCGGGTGCCCTGGAGCCGTTGATCAGGTATTTGCCGCGGACATGAGGCCGAATCCACGATCCCAGGATTGCAATGAGTAGTTCGCTGTCCATGTTGGGCGAATCGATCTGTCCTTACTGCGGAGTGGGCTGTCGATTGCAGGTGGAGGGCCGGGAAGGCAAACCACTGCGCGTTCGCGGCGTCGAGAAGGCGGCCGCCAATCTGGGCGGCATTTGTGCCAAGGGAGTGTTGCTTGCGGAATCGGTGGACGCGCCGGATCGTTTGACTCAACCGCAATTGCGTGCCACGCGGCGTGAGTTGTTTCGGCCCGCCGATTGGAAGACGACGCTGCGTTATGTTCGCGAAGTGTTCGAGTTCATCCGCAATACGCACGGTCCCGATGCCATCGCGTTTTACGGCAGCGGCCAGCTCGACACGGAGACCGCCTACCTCGCCGGCAAGCTTTTCAAGGGCACCATCGGAACCAACAATACCGATTCCAATAGCCGTCTGTGCATGGCTGCCGCCGTCGCCGGTTATCGCAGCAGCCTGGGCAGCGACGGCCCACCGACCTGTTATGACGACATCGACGAGGCAGATGTGCTGTTCATCATCGGCAGCAACATGGCCGAGGCGCATCCGGTGACGTTTGACCGCGTGCGAGCCACAAAAAAAGCGCGGCCCGCTGTCAAGCTGATCGTGGCCGATCCACGCCGCACGCCGACGGCGACTGAGGCGGACATCTATTTGCCCGTGGCGCCGGGCGGCGATATTGCCTTGCTCAATGCGCTGGGCCGACTGCTGCTGGAAGACGGTTTCGTCGATACGGGCTTCGTCGCAGCGCACACCAAGGGATTCGAGGAATATCACAAATTCCTGATGGCCCAGGACATGACGGAACTGTGCGGCCTTGCCGGCATTGCGCGCGAGCGGCTCCTGGAGGTCGTCCATATCATTGGCCGGGCCCGCGGCTTCCTTAGCTTTTATTGCATGGGGCTGAACCAAAGCACCGTGGGAATGTGGAAAAACAACAGCCTCATCAACCTGCACTTGATTACGGGGCAAATCGGCAAACCTGGCGCGGGACCGTTTTCGCTTACCGGGCAACCCAACGCGATGGGTGGCCGCGAAGCGGGGCTCTTGTCGCACCAATTGCCGGGTTACCGTTTCGTGGATGACCCACAGCATCGCCAGGAGGTCGCGGATTTTTGGGACCGGTCGCCGGCGACGATTTCTTCCAAGCCTGGCCTCACCGCCGTGGAAATGTTTCGCGCCCTGGAAAAGGGGACGCTCAAGGCCATCTGGATCGCGGCCACCAACCCGATGGTCAGTTTGCCCGATCTACATCAGGTTCGGCGGGCTCTGGAGAAAGCTCAGCTGGTGGTGGTGCAAGACGCCTATCATCCCACGGAAACGTCG
>DASRAT010000268.1:0-3835 GCA_035638015.1 Gemmataceae bacterium
AAAGAACTGGTTGAAGTCAGCTCGCCACTTGCCGGCGCCCATCGGGTTTGTGGTCGCAATCAAGCCGATGCTGGCCAAGGTGTCCGCGTCCTTTTCGCCTTCCACGATGAACACGGGCCGGCTTGAATCGCCGGTCAGTTCGGGCAAGCGGTAGGGGACCAAACGGACACCCTTGACGTTCCAGGTCCAGCCGCCATTGCCGTCGGGGTGACGTTGGCGGAATGTCTTTTTCGCGCCGTCCGCGCCAGGTTCCAGGCGAACGGCTTGATAGAGCAGCTGGCCGCGTTCGTCCGTGTAATCGTAGGTCGCCACGATTCGCGGCGTGCCGTTGCTGGCATGGCCGCCAGGTCCGCGCTTGTGTTTGGTCCGGTTTAATTCCATAATGGACCCGTTAGAGGTGTCCCCCCGCCGGGATTCCAACCCGGATGGCCGGCTTAGCAAGCCGGTACTCTGTGCATTGAGTTACGGGGGTACGTGGGTTTAATGGCAACAGCCGGGCACTATGTCCGGCTGTTTGCTTGCACCCTCAGTTTTTGCCACGTCAGGCGGTCGGGCGCGCCAGCCTCCAGCCACAGTTCCAACTCGCGCATGGCGTAAACGGGCTTCCGCGTTCCCAGGCGGGCCGTCGGCAGCGGCGTGCGGCCGCTGCGCTGCAGCTTGAACCATTGCGAGCGGCTTATGCCGCACGCGGTCCAGGGTTCGGAGGTCGCCAATTGAGGGAAGGGCTCAGGCATGGCGCACCCCCTTTACTGTGTTCGCGGGACGCGCGCGGCGCTGTTCAGCGGACTGCCGGGCGCGAGCAGAGCGCAGTAACACGCGAAGGGCCTTTGCTTCGCGCTCCAGTTCGGAGATTTTCTTGGCGATAGTGTCCGCGTCCAAGCCGCGGACGAAATCGAGGGGGTCGGTGGGGATGATTTTCATGCCCGCCATGATCACATTGGCCAGGCATGGCTTGCGGGTAAAGATGGCGTCTTTATGGCGTCATTTTGGGGGCGGGCATCTTTTCAACAATTCTTGCCCTTCCGCCGTGATTGTAGCTCCGCGTTTTTCTCCGTTAGGCCGGGTAGCCAAGCCGCGGTCGATTAGTTTCTTCAATCGGGCGCCGGCTGTCTTTCGCGCAACGTTGGCGTTTGTTTCCAAGTCGTACAGGGTGCAAAGACGTGGGGCTTGTTCGTGGAGCGCGTTAAGGATGCCAATGTCTTCATCGTCTACGCTGATATCCGGCGGTGGCGGCGATTGCGTTTGGTAGGCGATTTGCGCCAGAAGCGCACCCAGCGCGAAGTCTTGTGCTTGTTGCCGATCCGTGCCGGTCGCGGCACAATACCGGTCTAGCAACTTCTCCCTAGCGATGGTCCGTTCACCCAACTCGCGCACATCGGGCATGTTTTCGGGGGTCAAGACAGTTACGCTGCCTCTGACCTGGCCGTCTACCTCATATTCTTCGTGCAAAAGTTCAACAGTTTTGCCGGACTTGCCAGGCATCGTCGAATGCCACTGTCGCAACGTCTTCCGGTCGGAAACAGGCAGATCCAAGGCCGCCAAGTCGGCCTTGGCTTTTCGCACAAGCGGGATGGTATCCGCGAGGTTTTTGAGGCATCGTGCATAGTCGGTGTCATCGTGGGCCTTGCTGGTCAACTTCTCATAAGCGCGGCACCATTCAAACAGCGCCTGGCCAGCGTAGGCGGCCGGCGCATCCAAGCGCTCGGCGGTCAAGAAGTCAGGCCGCGGCGATCCCGGCCAAAATAGTCCCTCTCGTTGGAGGGTCACCAAAAGTGGCGTGAGGTCCAGGTCTATAGAACGGCGTAGCTTCACAATCCCGCCATGGTCCCAAGCGACGTACTCGTCAATCCTTTCCTGCAAGGGTTCGGCCGCTGCAAGAATGGCCGCGAAATTCAGCTTGTCGAGACAAACAACGGACGGGCATTTGAAAGCGCTGGACATGGTGCCGGTGCCTTTACTCGGCTCGCCTTGAAGGGGAAGAGAGCGGGGGAAGCCGGCAAGGCTTTCCGGGGTTCGGATGTACGGTCCTATCCCCCGCCAAAGGAAGCCTAATCCTGGATCGTCGCGGATTCCACAACATCGCCAGGGCCGATAATGAAAAACCCGGAGCAAACGCCACCTTTCCCAGCCCGAAACCTGACGGTTAGCGTCACGCTGTCACCAAACGCAGCGCTACGGGTAATCGTTCTGGTTCCCCAAGAGATGACCTCGACATCGCCGTATTGTCTTTTCAGCCATCCGCGAATGATCGCGCAATCCGGCGAGTAGGGATCATCGTGGCCGGTTCGAGTCGGCGCGTCTGGCAGCGAGATCCGCTTGGTAGCGAACAACGCCAACACAAACAAGCAGGCAACAATGGAGATTGCGACGACAGTTACAACAGTCTTGCCGGTGGGGCTCGTGGTTTCCTTCGCGGCAGGCGGAATGAACAACGGGTTAGCTGATGGAGCCAGCCGAACTGGGGGAGGTTCAGTTATCGACAGGATTTGCACAAAGGCTGGCGTTTCGGCGTCGATGATGGGGCCGGTGATTTGGAATCGCTGCTTGCACGCTGGGCAAGTCGCACGCAAGCCAGCGGAGGCATCGGGAACGCGGCCTGTGCGCCCGCAGTGTGGGCATGAGGCGTGTGGCATGCCATGGTCTCCTGGTCGCGGGCCTCGCCTTCCCCGTGCCGCGCCAGGAGACTGCCGCGGCCACGGGGAAAGCCGTCCGGTTAATTACGCCGGCGTCCCGCTGGCCGCATTCTATTCCTGCCGTCGCCGGCGTCCCCTTCGCGGCAAGGGTTAGGCCGGTTCACTCCCGCCCGAAGCGCTGCGCACTAGCGCCATGACCGCGGCTTTGATCGGCGTCGGCAGCGTCTCCCAGCGATCGACAACCAGCGCCAAGTCGCCCGATTTCTTGGCCAAAAGCGCCAAGCAAAACGCCAAGTCGGTTTGGGCCGTTTCTGCTACAATAGGCGTGGTAAGGGGTTGCGTGTTTTCCTTATCGGTCTTGAAAACCGACATCCCGCAAGGGATCGCGGGTTCGAATCCCGCCCCCTCCGTTTTCGTTGTGCGTTTCGCCTGTGGTGACGCTCATGCACCTTAATCCGTTTCGAACGTTGCCCGCCGTCAACCAGATCCTGGAGACCGCCACGGTTGCCGCGCTCCAGGCAACTTATGCTCACGATCATATTGTTGCGACCATCCGCCAGGAACTCGATGGACTGCGGCAGAGTTTGACTGACGGCGCCAATCTTGATGGCCAGACCGATGTCGCCGCCGTCGCCGATCGCGTCGCCCTGAAGATTCAACGCGACCTTGTCCCCAAGCTCCGGACTGTCATCAACGCCACGGGCATTATTTTGCACACTAATCTTGGCCGTGCCCCCATTGCCGAGGAAGCGGCACAGGCGGCGCATCAGGCTGCCGGTGGTTACCTCAATCTGGAAATCGATCTGGAAAGCGGCAAACGGTCGTCGCGGCAAACGGCAATCCGCGAATGGGTGTGCAAGCTCACCGGCGCCGAGTCCGCCACGGTGGTCAACAACAACGCCGCCGCCACTGTCATTGCTCTGCGGGCGATGTGCCTGGGCAAAGAGGTTGTCATCTCGCGCGGCCAGTTGATCGAAATCGGCGGCAGTTTTCGCATTCCCGAGATCATGGGAGTCAGCGGCGCCATCCTCAAGGAAGTCGGCACCACCAACATTACGCGCCTGGCCGATTACGAAAACGCGGTCGGTCCCGAAACCGCCGCGTTGCTCAATGTCCACACCAGCAACTATCGCATCAGCGGCTTCACTGGCTCGGTGCCGCTGGCGGACCTGGTGGAGCTGGGCCACAAACACGGTCTCAAG
>DASRAT010000269.1:0-3230 GCA_035638015.1 Gemmataceae bacterium
CGATCGGATGAGCAAGGAGTTGCAGGTGCTTTGCTTTTTGGCGGGGGCGAACTCCATCTTTTTTGGGGAGAAACTGTTGACGGCGCCGAATCCGGGGGCGCGGGAGGATGAAGAGTTATTTCGGGCGATGGGGATGGAGGACGCAGGTAGGTCAGTGGTGACCAAATCTGGCGGGTGACCACATTGCTGGAACTTTTTGCCGACGATTCAACAGCTTGATCGCCATGAATTTAATTCGACGTTGGCTTAAGGAACTTGAAGCGCTGCGTGCCCAGGGACGGTTTCGCACATTGCAATCCGGGCACGGAACCGATTTCGCCTCCAACGATTACCTTGGATATGCAAAACTGCAACTATCAATTCCGACAAATCTCTCAACTAGCGGAGCGGCGTCGCGGCTTTTGCGCGGCCACCATTCGATCTGGGACACCGTCGAATCCGAACTTGCTCGCTGGCACGGCGCCGAAGCGGCATTGGTGATGACCAGCGGCTATGTCGCCAATCAGGGCCTCCTGTCCACGGTCATCGAACAAGGCGATTGGGTCGCGTCGGACGCCTTCAACCACGCATCAATCATTGACGGCTTGCGGTTATCGCGTGGCGAGCGGCACATCTACCAGCACGGTGATTTCAAGGATCTGGAACGCAGCCTCCGCGCCGCGCCAAAGGAGGCGGGGTTGTTTATCGTCACCGAATCGCTTTTCAGCATGGAGGGCGACGTCTCGCGGCTGACAGAATTGATCATATTGGCGGACCGCTATGGCGCTCACGTCATTGTCGATGAGGCCCACTCCACGGGTTGCTTCGGCCCGGAAGGCAGCGGGATAGTTGATGCCCATGGAGTCCGTTCGCGTGTACTGGCGACCGTCCACACGGGCGGCAAGGCGCTGGGGGTGCCGGGCGCTTACATTTGCTGCTCGGAGGTGCTGAAACAATTGCTCATCAACCGCTGCCGGCACTTTGTTTACACGACTGCCCTGCCGCCGCTAGTTGGCGCCTGGTGGCTGGAAGCTCTCCAGCGCGTGCGTGCGGATAATGCGAGCCGGAAGCGCCTAAATGACAATGCCCGCCTATTTCGCGAAGAGCTGGCAGGCCATGGCGTCAACGCATTGGGGGCGCATTACATCATTCCTGTCGTCCTGGGCGATGACAGTAAAACGGTGCAAGCCGCCGCGCTTTTGCAAGAGGCAGGCTTTGACATTCGTGCCATTCGCCCGCCGACGGTGCCTGAGAGCACGGCTCGTTTGCGCATTTCGATTCATGCGGACCACGACGCAGATACCTTGCGCCGGGCCGCGGCCGCCGTGGCGGAGGCGGTGCGATGAACGATCTTGTGATCCTCGGCACCGACACCGACGCTGGCAAAACCACTTTCGCACTCCTGTGGATGGCGGCATTCGCGGACGAATTTGAATACTGGAAGCCGCTCGAAACCGGGGAATCCGATAGTGCGGCGTTGCGGCGATTGGTGCCGGCCGCGATTGTGCATCCGCCGTTTCGGCACTTTGCAAAGCCCGTGGCTCCGCTGTTGGCGGCACGCGATGAACAGGCGGTTATTCCGCGAGCAATTGCTGTTGCAGCCGCACGGCCGACATCACAGAAACGGCTCCTGATTGAAACATTCGGCGGCCCATTTTCACCGCTCAACGAAGACGAATTGCAAGTCGAGCTCGTGCGTGCGCTGGGAATGTCATGCGTGTTGGTGACCTCCTCAGCGGTTGGAGCGATTGGCCGTAGTTTGCAGTGCTTGCAGGCGCTCAAATCACAAGGCATCGTTCCGGCAGGCGTTGTTTTGTTGGGCAAACACGACGGCTTCGCGGTTGAGCAAATCCAGCGTTATTGGACGCCCGGCGTGGAGGCGTGTGTTCAGCCACCCAGCGCTTGGAATGAAAAACAAATCAAGGACGCGGCCGCAACAGCTCGCGAAGTTTTGTTGTCATTAGATTTGGCGAGCCGGGAGCGTAAGCGACCGGAGTGCGTCCTCCGGTCGCTTACGCTCCCGGCTCGCCAAATTGTGGAGCGTGACCGACAAGCGATTTGGCACCCTTACACGTCGCTGGGCGACCCGGCCGAACCGCTCGTTTGCGTCGGCGCGCAAGATGAGTTTCTTCATTTAGCGGATGGCCGCCACGTCATCGACGCCATCTCGTCTTGGTGGACGATTTTGCACGGCCATCGGCATCCCGTTTTGATGGCGGCCCTGGAAGAAGCGTCAAAAAAGTTCGACCATGTCCTGTTCGCGGGCATGACGCATGAACCTGCCGTGGAACTTGCCGAAATGATGCTGCAAACCATGCCCTGGCAACGCGGCCGCGTTTTTTATTCAGACAATGGCAGCACCGCTGTCGAGGTCGCCCTCAAAATGGCATATCAGTTTTGGTGCCACCAGGGCGAGCCGCGGCGGACGCGGTTCATCGGTTTTCAAAACGGTTATCACGGTGACACCTTTGGAGCCATGGCGGTTGGCCGTGATCCTGTTTTCTTTGGCCGCTTCGAGCCATTCTTGTTTCAAGCCTCGGTGATTCCCCTTGATCCCGAACTGCTTGACGCGGAGTTGACCAAACATGGCAGTGAAGTGGCTGCAGTCATCATTGAGCCGCTCGTGCAAGGCGCGGGCGGCATGCGGATGCACAGCCCGGCAGCATTACGCGACTTGGCGTCTATTGCTCACAAACACGGCGTCTTGTTCATCGCTGATGAAGTGATGACCGGCGGCCGGACCAACACACTGTGGGCGCATCAGGCCGCACAAATCGTACCGGACCTCATTTGTGCGGGCAAAACGCTGGCCGGCGGCTTGCTGCCCTTGGCGGCAACACTGGCTGCCCCGCACATCGTCCAGGCATTTCAGACACCAGATCGCAGCAAGACTTTTTTCCACGGACATTCCTTCACCGCTCATCCCCTGGCGTGTGCGGTGGGCGTGGCCAATTGGAAAATGACAGCGTCGGCGGGCGCTGCGGCCAAAATGGAATCCTTCTGGAATGAAACGCTAAGGCCACTTGGCCAATCGGCAAAGGTGCGTGACGTCCGCATCTGCGGCAGCATCGCGGCAATGGAGTTGAACGTGGAAGGTGGTTATCTGGCGACCGTCGGCGGCAACATTCGTGCGGAAGGATTGAAACATGGCGTGTTTCTGCGGCCGCTCGGCAATGTGGTGTATGCCATGCCGCCGCTGCTAACGTCCCACGAATCGCTCAACCGGATCGCAGACGCAGTCAAAGCGGCGG
>DASRAT010000270.1:0-3092 GCA_035638015.1 Gemmataceae bacterium
AAATCTTTGGGATCGTACTTGCTGAGATCGGCCCAGGTCACGCTGCCGTCGGCGACGTGGGCGATGCCCACTTTGAGAATCGGATTGGGCTGGCCCGCCTTGGGATAAGTGGTGACTTCCGGCGTTTGCAGAATCTGCGTGTGATTGATGATGGTGAACTTTGGCACATTGGTGTCATCGAGTTGGAAAAAGGCCAGATGTTTGGAATCGGGACTCCACCACATGGCGGTCAAACTGCGGCCGGGGTAGAAGATCTCTTCCTGATAAACCGCGTCGGCCCGGCCGTTAAAGATCACGTCGCTGCCGTCTTTGGTAACCCGCGTTTGTTTGTTGTCGGCTTTTTCGACGAAATAAATGTCATTCTTGCGATTGACGGCGTTCCATTTGCCGTCGGGACTGGCGACCGAAACCTCCTTGGCAATTGCCCCCTTGTTAACTTGTTGAAACGGATTTGGGCCGCCGGACAGCGTTTCAAACATATCGACCACTTCGCCGCCGGTTTTTTGAGCGGTGACAATGTCCGCCGCGCGCGCGGCCAAAGTCTCGTTCAACCCGTCCGAGCCGGCAAACGCTGCCTCCTTGCCGCTGAGCGCTTCCACTTTGAACAGGCTACCGTCACGTGCGGAAAGCCAGGTGTCGTCGTCCAGCCAGCCCACGAAAGTCGCGGGGCCTGATGGCTTGGACGACTGGGCGGCGTCGGTGCAGGCGGCACACCACGCCAGGCAGGGAAGCAACAACGCGGCGGCGAACAGGAGCAATGAATGCTTTCGCATCGGCCAATTCCTTGAATGAGCAGGCGGCAACCTGCGGATAGGGCACGTTGGAAACTTGGCCTTAGTGATACCGGACGCCGAAAGGGTTTTCCAGTTTTTTCTGGACGGCAATGGAATAATGCAAGAGACTCGGTGAACTTACAATGGACCACGTGCGGTTTCACGGCTCGGAGTAAATCATGCCCGCAAGTTTGAACATTCGCCCTCAGGCCGCTCTGGACTTTTTGTCGCTCGGTGCCCTGATTCACCGCCTCGATCCCGGTATCATCCCCTTCCGCAAGGCCACGGAGTGTCAGATTCACGTCAGCGGCGGCGAGTTCAACGTCGCCGCCAACCTCGCAGATTGCTTTCGCCTGCAAACCGGCGTCGCCAGCGCCATGGTCGATTACCCCATCGGTGATCTGGTAGCCGAGCGCGTCCGGGCCATGGGCGTCAAACCGTTTTACAAGCACTTTCCCCACGACGGCGTCAGCGGGCCGAACATCGCCACGGTCTACAGCGACCGCGGCCACGGCATTCGCGCCCCGGTCGTCTTCTACAATCGTTCCAACGAAGCGGCGGCCCGGCTCAAGCCCGGCGATTTCGATTGGCAAACAATCTTCGCCGGCGGAGTGCGCTGGTTCCACTCCGGCGGCATTTTCGCGGCCCTGTCGCCGACCACGCCGGAGGTGATTCTCGAAGGCATGCAGGCCGCCAAGGCGGCGGGAGCGGTAGTCTCGTTCGATTTGAATTTCCGCGAAAAGCTGTGGCGCATCGGAGGCGGCCTGCCCCGCGCCCAGGACGTGATCCGTCGCATCATGTCACTCGTCGACGTGTTGGTCGGCAACGAAGAGGACCTGCAGCACGGCCTGGGCATTCCCGGCCCGGAAGTGGCCGCGGCCTCCAAGCTCGACCCGACTGCCTTCTTCGGCATGATCGACCGCGTGGTCCAGCAGCATCCGCAAGTGAAGATCGTGGCCACGACGCTGCGCGAGGTGCATTCCACCAACCGCCATAGCTGGAGCGCCGTGGCCTGGGTCACGGGCCAAACCCACCTGGCGTTGACCTGCGATTTGGATGTCTACGACCGCGTCGGCGGCGGCGACGGCTTCGCCTCGGGGTTCTTTTACGGCTTGCTGACGGGGCAATCGCCTGAAGAATCACTCAAGCTGGGCTGGGCACATGGGGCGTTGTTGACCACCTATCCCGGCGACACCACGATGGCGAGCCTGGAGCAGGTCAAGGCGCTGGCCAAAGGGGGGTCGGCGCGCATTCAACGGTGACAGCAAGTTATTCGGGGTTGGTAAAAATGGCTGGCGTGTGGAGTTTCTAGAAAAGATGAACTGAAACTGATTTTCACTGATTTTCACAACGCGATCTTACCGCTTTGAGCGGGCTTTGATCGACAAACGAACTCGTTCGGCAGCCGCTTGCGCCTCGCCGGTTAACCAAATATCGTGTGGTCCCTTTGCTAGAGTTTCAAGAAAGCGCAAAGCATCAACAGATCCCCATCGCTCTACGGTGTCAATAGCTCGCAAGAATTGAAGCATTTGTTTTGACCTTCCATGATTCAAGATCGCCCGAATGCGTTCCTTGGCTTCGGGCGAACAGGCAGGAGATTTCAAAGCTGCCTGTAACATTGGAACCGCATACTCTCCGCAGGCCGCGAGAGCAGCGGTGGCCTTTTCTCTTGTGATGTAAGCGTCGTTATTTAAATTATGAATCAGGTGTGATATTCCATCCTTGTCGGGGATCATAGCAAGGCTGAGTTGCTTTTTGAAGAGTGGGAAAGCTTGGTTCTCCCCCGCGAACAAAGCAATTTGGGCTTGATACGCCGCGGCAAGGTCAGATTTCCCAAAGTCCTCCCAATAGGACTCCAAAACTTCGCGGGAAAGTTTGATTTTAGGGCGAGTCATTGGCGTGACGAGCTGTTGGATGTCCCATACCATTATTTGCGCGTATCCAGTCGGTTTTGGACCACCTCGGACAGCGAAGCTTGAAGCATCCGCCGATAGTGCATTGGAAGGAACAGAATTCAAATGGACGCCTGTAAAAACATAGGCTTCCTTTGCTAGAGCCATATCCCATAGACACACACCATCCGGTGGCCGAGCTTTTATGCTGAGCCTTTGCGGGTGCGGGACAATTACCATCTGTCCTAGTGGGCTGATGTGGAGCCGGAAACCGCCCGTGTCTCTAAGGGCCTGCGCAAAAATAACTTGAACAAGTTTACTTTCGTCGTGGAGTGATGGAATAATTCCATTCTCCGTGAAACGCGGCTCGCGTGATCCTTAATTTGGCCATCTGTTCTTCGCTCACTTTGATGCCAGTTTCATATTG
>DASRAT010000271.1:0-16705 GCA_035638015.1 Gemmataceae bacterium
CGGCGCCAGCATTGTCGCCGGCGGCACGATCTCGATCACGTCCACCAATCAATATGACGTTAAAGTGACGTCCGGCAACGCCTCCTTCGGCCAACTCGCCGTGGGCGCCGGGTTTGCCATTGCCAACGTCCGCAACAACACCGAGGCTTACGCCGGCAATTTCAGCACCATGACGGCGGGCGGCGCCGTCACTGTTCAAGCGACCGAGCAAGACAGCCAGCACGACGGCACGCAGGTCACCAGCATCGGCGCCGCTGCGGGGCTCATTGGCATCGCCGACAATGTGGCGACCTTGAATGTCGTCAGCAACACCACGGCCCGGCTCAAGGATCATGCGGCCATTCTGGGCGGCGGCGATGTGACGATTTCCGCCAATCAGCAATCCAACCTAGTGTCGAGCGTACAGGGTCTTGCCGGCGGCATCGCGGCTGCGGGCGGTTGCACCAACACCGTCATTGTCACTGCCAACGTCACAGCCAACGTCGGCAACGGCGCCGTTGTGGGCACATCTAACGGCAAGGTGGGGAGCCTTACTGTGCTGGCCGTGGCCAATAATGCCGTGGGCGTGGGAACTCAGGCCGGCGAAATTGGCTTGCTCGCCAGTGTCAGCGGCGGCGAAGGCACGGGCACGATCAACGTCAATGAAACGAGCAGCATTGGCAGCGCTGCTGTTAACGCCACGGGAGCGGTCGCGGTCGCCGCCACTTCCTCGGAAAGCGTGCATGCCGACACGGATCAGCTTGCCACCGGAATCATTGACGTCGGCGGACCCGCGAAAGCGATTGTGGAAATCAACGGCGCCGTGACGGCATTTGTCGGCAACGCAGCCGTCATCAATGCCGCCAGCCTCGTTGTCAATGCCGTTGCCGGCAACACTGCCCACGCCGAAGGTTCCCCCATCGGCATTGGCGTGGTCAATGTTAAGGCCGCCGACATGGAGGCCCACGTCAAAGCCAATACCGAGGCTTACGTCTTTGCCACAGCCATAACCGTGACAGGCAGCGCGGGCGTAACGGCCACAGCCAGCAGCACCGCCATTGCCGAGTGCAGTCAGACAACGTATGGCGGCATCGCGCAGGGCGCGCCGTTCACCGATGCCGAGGTGGGTGGATTCGTCAAGGCTCACATGGACGGCGCCACGGTCTCGGCCGGTAGCGTGACGGTGGCGGCCAAGGGAACGGTCAATGCACTGACCTCGATGGACAGTTCCAATGGCGGCCTGCTCGCCGGACAAAATAACACGGCCATTGCCAAGGCGAATCCCGAAATCGACGCCTATGTGACCGCCGGCCTGATGGTAACAACGGGCGATGTTGAGATCACGGCTCATGCCGAGACCACGGCCACTGCTCAAATCTATGGCATCAGTCGGGGCGCCCTGGCGGCGGGAAACGGAGAATCGACCGCCACCGACTCCCCGACGGTTAATGCCTCCATTGGGGCATTCGCCACCATCAATGCCGGCGGCAATCTCACGGTGCAAAGCCTTCACAATACCGAGACCGGCTTCTCGGCCGGCTCAGGCGCCAAGGCCACGGCCGAAATGCCTGCTTTCGGCGTCGGCGCCATGAGCGGTTGCATTCCAACTGCTGCTTCCGATGCGACGGTGGCCAGTTTGGTGAACACTCGAGCCGTAATCCATGCCGGCAATTTTGTCTTTATCCTGGCCAAATCGACGAATAAGGCGATTGCCCACGCCGATGCCAGCACCACCTCTATCGTCGGCTTTGGAAAAGGCGATGCTCTGGTTACCGTCAATGGTCCCACCAGTGCTCACATGGACGGCAAGCTGACCGGCGCGGTGAGTTTGAATGTATCAGCGACCGCCACCAATACCAGCAACGCCACGGCCTTCGCCGGCGGTGGCGGCTTGATTGACGATGTGGGCGCCATCGCCAGCACCACAATAAATCCACGCATTGAAGCGGCGATAGGTTCTGGTTCCGATGCCACGACGGCCAACACCAGTGGCGATATCTCCGTCACCGCCGCGGCGGTGGACGATGCCACGGCAAACGCTCTGGCCTCCTCCAGCGTATTTTTCCTTTCGCTCGGCTCCACCAATTCCAGCGCTGTCGTCAAGCCAACAGTCAATGCCTTCATCGAATCGGGATCGACGATTTCCACCAGCGCCGGCAACATCAATGTGCTGGCGACGCACAATATTGAAAGCAACGGTACGGTGACACCTGGCACGGGCACCCATGCCAAGTCCCAGGCCACCTCCGGTGGGGCCCTGGACATCGTCGGCGCCTCTGCCAACGCCACTTCGGATGCCACTGTCACCAGCCAGCTCGGCGCCCAATCGATCGTCGCCGCTGGCAATGTTAGCGTCATCACGCGTGCCGACAATGCCGCCGATGCCCTGGCTCCCGCAAATTTCGCAGGCATCCTCGCCTATGGCGGCATGGAAGCCCACAGCATCGCCAACGGCACCGCCAGGGCGGACGTCGCCGACGCCACAAATTTCCAGGTCGGCGGCAATTTGACTGTCCTGGCCAGGGGCGCCAGCGAATCGACCGCGACTGCCACAGCCGACAGCGGGGGCGTGCTCAACATCGCCGGCTCTAAAGCGACCGCCGATGCCGCCCCGTTGATCATAGCCGTCATCAGTTCACCCAATGTCGTAAACGTCGCTGGCGACATCAACGTCACCGCCTTGGGCCAGGGGAATCCGCAAGCCACCGCCAACGGCGGCGGTGGTGGTGTGCTGCAAGTCGGCTCCTCGGTGGCCAACGCTTCCTGGAAACCTGTCATCCGGTCCATCCTGGATGACCACGCTACCCTGAAATCCGGCGGCGACATCACCATCGCCGCCGCCGATAATAACAACGAAAATCTGCAAATTGACACAACGCGCTTCGCCAAGGCCACTGCCACCGCCACCGGCGGAGGCTTGCTGACTTCCGAGGCCGCCGCCATCTTCGTCACGGTTGATTCACTGGTCAACACGATCATTGGCATCGGCGCCGACATCCAGGCTGGCAAGAATTTGGCCATTTATGCCTTCACCTACAATGACGTGGAGGGCAATTCCAATGGTTTCGCCGCCGGACTCGTCAGCGGCGGCTCGACCGACGCCACAGCCACCATTGGTTTCCAAACTCTCGCCGGGACCGACGACACAACCAGCAGCTCACCCACCGTTCTCCATGCCGGCAGCAGCATCACTGTCCTCAGCAATTCCGACAACGTTGCCAATTTCACGCTAGGCGGCTCCGGCGGCGGTTTGGCGGGCATCGGCGGCGCGGTCCTGTCGCTGCACGTCAATAACCCCCTGACGCAAGCGCGTCTGGGCAATGCGACGATTGTTAATGCCCCTGCCGCCGGCTTGCAAGTTTTGGCCCGCAATGAAAATGACTACGAAGGCCACACGGAACAAACGACCGTGAGCGGCATTTCGGAAAACGTGGCCAACACCTTCATCGTCGTCAACAACTCTTTGACGCTGGCCGAGATCGGCGCCAACGTGCAAATCACCGTCGCGCAGTTTGAGTTGACCGCGGATGACGCCGACCTGAACGCCACGGCGATTGCCAATTCTTCCTGCTTTGCCCTGGGCGCAACCAATGATTGCACCGCTCAGGCGGACGAGATCACAGCGGCCAAGGTCCACGTCAGCGCGGGTACTACGATCAATTCTGCCACTTCGCTGGTCATCGCCGCCAAGGCCGACTCGGTCGCGACTCATGCCTTTGCCAAGCCCGAGGTAACTGCCGGCCTGGCCACCTGCAATTCCACGGCCAACAGCACCAAGACGGTGAGCACCGAAGTCGATCTGGATGCGGGGTCGATTCTCACTGCGGGCTCGGTCAACGTATCGGCCACGCGACCTGACCAGATCGGCGGCAACACCTATATCCGCATTGCCGACAAGGACAACACCTCGGCCACCTTCGGCCTGGGCGACAGCCAGGATGTGAACGGCGCCGAAACTTTCAGCAATGTCGTCAATCTTAACAGCAACATCACCATCATCGGCAGTGTACTGCACACTTTGACCGTCGACGACACTCGCAAAGTGGTTGCCGGCGCCGGCCTGGTTCTCACCGACGGCACGAATCCCCTGGGCCTGGGCGACCGCACCACGACCGGCAAATTGGTGATTACGACCCTGACCAACGGCAACGGCAGCAATTTGGTGGTTTCGGCGCCGCACGGCACGACAGCCGGGTTTTCCAATCTAACGTTCGACGCCAACTCGGAAATCGTCATCAACAATGCCTCGGACGCCGACCTCTATCTTTGCCCGATGAGCGTCCTGGACAATGGCGGCGGGCAGGTGATCGTGCAAACCGCCGATCAACCGAACTGGACGTTCTCACAAACCACTGCGCCGGACGGCGGCCTGGTCAACATCAACAACACCAACGCCTTCGACGGCGACATTCACCTGACCGGGCCGATCATCAACCCAACTGGGCAGACGTTTTTGACAGCGAGCGGCGGCAACATTGTGGGCGATGTGCCAAACGCTTTTCTGATCACGCCCAAAATCACGCTGGCGGCTGGGGCGCAGCTTGGCACTACGAGTCAAGCGTTGCAATTACAGATTCTCGGCTCAACACTACAGTCCGGTTTGATCGAGCGCGCCACGGCAGGCAGCGGCATCAATCTGGACGTGTTGCCAGTGTCCAACATCTTCTTGGCGCCCAGCGTGGTGGTGAACAACGTCGATTCTGTCACGGGCAATGTGAATTTGAGATTCGAAGATGGTCTTGCCACCGGCAATCCGGCTGCCGACAGCATCACGTTGCAAACGATCCGCGCTGAGGCCGGCAATGTCACTATCAGCGCCGGCAACAATGGTAGCAGTCCGCAGAGCACTGTGCATCTTGCCGATCAAATCATCAGTTTGCAAGGAACCGCTAGCATTTCGACGGCGGCCGGGAGCATCGTCAGCGATAATCCGGCTCAACTTGTTCAGGCCAAGGACATCACTTTGGCTGCCAATACCGGCTCGATCGGCTCGGCCAGCGCCAATGTTTTCATCAAGCTTGGCACAGGCCGGTTGTCCGCCAGCGCTCAGGGAGACATCGATATCACCAGCATCAGCGGCACAGTGCTGGTTGGATCCATCAATTCCACGCAAGGAAATGTGCAACTGATCACAGGTTCGGCCGTGCCCACGGGTGCGAACATTTCCCTGGATGCATCCTCGACCATTCACGCCGGCGGGTCGGTCACGATCTCGGCTGGCAACAATGTCAGCATCGACGTTGGTAGCAAAATCCAGGCGGCGACCAATATTCTTATTCAGGGCGCATTCGGCAATGCGGCAGTCGGCACAAAAATGTCGATCCTGGGCACGATGCAAGGCCAGCAAGTGTCGATTCAGGGCAGCGCGAGCCAGGATGACTTGATTACGCTGTCACGCCCCGATGCCACGCCGACTAGTGTTACGCTAGGTTCTGGCACGGACCGAGTAAACATCAACAAAATCTCCGGCCTCACTACGATTACGGAAGGCAACGGCAATACGACGGTGACCGTAGGTTTCCCGCTCAATGCCTTACAAACGATCAACGGCGGCGCGCCTGGCGTGCTTGATCCCATCACCGCGCCGCTCAACATTGTTGGTGGCAATGGCTTCAATGTACTCAACATCAACGATGGCGCCAGCACCGTAACCCGAACGGGGACGCTCACAAATTCCACCTTCGTGGGACTTGGCATAACCGGCGCAGGAATCACGTTCACCAAAATTGCTGCCGTGAATATTACCCTTGGCGGCGGCGCCAATGCGTTGACCCTCGCCAATACCATCACCGGCACAACCACGGTCAATGGTGGCACAGGCCCCGACTCGATCAATGTGCAAGCGACCGCGGGCCCCACGAACATCATTGGCGGCAATGGTAGTCTCACCGTCAACGCTGGCAGCCTGCAACCGGCCCAGGGTGGCATTGTAGATTTGCTGGCAGGCGCTTTGACCGTCACCGGCGGCACGGGAACGAGCAGCCTGTTCGTGGATGACAGCGGCAGCCCCGGCGCCAAAACGGGTCAGCTAACGTTCAACACGCTGACCGGTCTGGGCATGGCGGGCATCACATACGCTTCCCTGGCTTCGGTCAATATTGTCCTTGGTTCTGGCAATGACACCTTTACGATTGCCGGCACGCACAACGGCTCTACGACGCTCTCGTGCGGACCGGGGAACGACACCGTTGTGGTTCAGTCGACACGCGGTCCGACCACCATCAACGCCGGCGCCGGCAACGACACAATCAATGTCTTCTCCACAGGAGCGCCTCTGACGGTCAATGGCGGCACCGGCAGTGCGGTCGTCAATCTCTTCTCCGTCGCCGATGTGACGACGTTTAACGCCGGCGGCGGCTACGCAACCATCAACGTCCAGTCGATCGATGGCGCGACCACCATCAACGGTGATGGCCTGGACGTAATCAATGTTGGCAGTCTAGCGCCAGCGGCGGGCGGCACAGTCCACGGGATTCGCGCGGCGCTGACAGTCAACGGCATGACCGGCATGGACTTGCTCCATGTTGATGATGCCGGAGCGACTTTGCCGGAGACTCTCACGCTCGCGGCGACCACGCTGACCGGCCTGGACATGAGCAGCGGCATCACCTTTGCCAACCTGGCGGCCTTGCAAATCGCCCTGGGCGCGGGCGGCACCAATGTCACCATCGCCGGCACTCACCCGGGCAGCACCGTGCTGACTGGCGGCATAAGCAATGACAGTTTCGTCATCCAGTCCATCAGCGGCAACACGCTGCTCCAGGGTGGCGGCGGCGACGACTCGTTTGCCATCGGCGGCAATTCCTTGACGACACTTCATGCGGCAAAAACCATCAGCGCACCTCTGTTGCTCGATGGCGGCTCTGGCAACAACAGTTTGTCCGTCAGCATCGATGCAAGCTACGTGTTGACCGACGCCAATGTGCAAGTGGCCGACGGTCCGACGATTGGCATCAGTGCGGTTCGGCAGGTAATGCTGACGGGCGGCCCTCTGGACAGCACCTTTGATGTGAGCGGCTGGACCGGTAACGCAACGCTTATCGGCGGCGATGGCCTGGATCAAGTTGTTTCCAGCGTCGATGCCAACGCGGTTCTAACCGATGCCAGCTTGACTCGATCTAACGGCGCTAGCTTGACGCTAAATGGCATCGGCGCAGCCATCGTCGGCGGCGGTGCGAGCAACAACACACTTGATGCAACAGGATTTTCCGGCAACGCCTGGCTTTACGGCGGCGGCGGCAACGATACGTTGCTGGCCGGTTCAGGCAACAATTATCTGGACGGCGGCGCTGGCCAGGACACCCTCACCGGCAGCAGCGGCACGGATATTTTGGTTGGCCAAAACGGCAATGGCGACACGATTCACGCCGGCACACACGCCACGACGATCTACGGCTCGCCCTTCGCGGACACCATTGTCGGTAGTCCCGGCAACGACCTGATTTACGGTGGCGGCGGCAACGATAACATCGACGCTGCCGCCGGCAATGACACGATTGTCGGCGGCACGGGTGCGGCGGTGCTAATTGGTGGCGCAGGCAACGACCTGATCTTCGACGCCGGCACCGGCAACATTTTCGCCGACCGCCCGCAGAGCCTTGGCAATGCCAGCGATGTAGACATCATTTACGGCGGCGGGCAGGACACCATCAACGCCGGCGCCGGCAATGCAATTATTTACAACCAGGGCGGCACCAACGTGATCACCGGCGGCGGGCCTGGCAAGCAAGTTTACAACGTGGCCGCGGGGACCGTGCCGTTGCCAACGCCGGGGTCGATTCCCACGCCGGCTCAGTGGCCGCCAGCACCTGTCAATTCGGCCGCGACCTTGCCAACAGGCGTGGACGTACAAGGCCGCTGGACCGAGTTGGAAGGCTCGGCCAGCAATGGCGGCTTGAGCAACGGTCCCGGTCAGGCGGTCGAGTCCAGCACCGCCGCCGGCGCGCTGGGCCAGTTCGTCGCCTGGTCCGATTCCCGTAGCGGCCAGTACGAGATTTACGTGGCCCAACATACGGCCACCGGTTGGCAACAATTGGCTGGCAGTGCCCAGGGCGGCGGCATCAGCGTCACGGCGGGCGCTGCTCGGCGGCCCAGCTTGGCTCTCAATGCCGCGGGCTTGCCGTTGGTCGCCTACACCGTGTTCAACGGCACATCGAACGACATCTATGTTGCGCAGTTTGATCCATCGGCCAACGGCGGCCAGGGCGGTTGGGTCGGTTTGGGCACGTCGTTGCAAAGCGGCGGCATCAGCGGCAGCGGCAAAGCGGACAATGCCGTGATCGTTGAAACCGCTGCCGGCCCCGTGGTGGCCTGGCTCGACAGCACGCTGACTACGACGATCCAGGTCAAAACGTTTGTCAGCGGGAATTGGGTAGACATGGGCATTGGCGGCGCCACCGGGCTGTCTGGTGCACCTTCTCCCGTTACCAACATTGCCCTGGCAACGGATGGCGCCAAAGTCGCCTTGGCCTGGTCGCGAGTGGTGTCGGGGAAATCTCAAGTCTTCCTGTTGGAAAACTCCGGCGGCGCCTGGAATCAACTGGCGGGGTCGGCCTCTCTGAACGGCGTTAGCAATTCCAGCGGCGGCGCCTCGGCGCCAACCGTGGCCTTCGCCGGCGGCGCTCTTTATCTCGCCTGGCAGGACTCCGCGTCTGGCGTCAGCCAGATTTACGCGGCGACCTTCAATGGCACAGCCTGGCAACCTGCCGGCGCCGGTGCTGCCAGCGGCGGCGGTATCTCGACCAGTGCTGGACCGGCGACCCAACCCGCTCTCTCCTCCGGCGGCGGCCAACTTTGGTTGGCGTGGATCGACAACGAATTTCCCACTGCGCCTGCCAACGCCGCGACTCTCTACGCCAAACGCTGGAATGGCTCAGCCTTCGTCGAGCAAGTCCGCGGCGACGCCCAGCTCAATGGCATCACGGGCAGCCTTGGCATTTCCCAGTCGCCCGCTCTCGCCGTGGATCAAGCCGGCCATCCGTTGGTGAGCTGGACCGCCAACACATCAGGCAATCCCCAAATTAGTGTGCTGGCCAATGCGTTTGATGTGGGCACTATTCACTACGTAAGCGCCGTTCCGGGCAATGACGCCAACGACGGTTTGACGTCCAGCACTCCCAAAAAGACGGTGCAAGCGGTGCTAAACGATGCCGCGCATCCTGTGCACAGCGGCGACGTGATCCTG
This sequence comes from Gemmataceae bacterium, assembly GCA_035638015.1. Taxonomy (GTDB): domain Bacteria; phylum Planctomycetota; class Planctomycetia; order Gemmatales; family Gemmataceae; genus DASRAT01. Next base: position 9,164 of record DASRAT010000271.1, read on the forward strand.
ATTCAAAACGGCACATATGCAGGTGCGATAGATTTTTCCGCAGTGCCGGCGGGCGTCTTGGTCCAGGGCGCGGGCATTGGCGTGTACACCTTCAGCGGGCCGATTACGGGGACCAACGTCTCGGGTCTTACCCTTTCCAATCTGACCATTGCCGGCGGCGTGACCTTCACCGGCGGCAGCCACATAGCTCTGACCGGCTCAACGATTTCCGGCCCGGGCATCAATGTCAGTGGCGGCAGTAGTATTCAATTGATTCACGATACCTTTAACACCACCGGCACGGCAATCACGCTGGCAGGCGCGGTCAATGGCGTTACGATTGACAACAATACGGCAACGTCGACCGTTAATGATATTGCCGTTACCGGCAGCGTCACTGGCCTGGATGTGCGGGGCAACACTCTGGGCGGTAGTGGCACAGGCATCGCCTTGACCGCGGCTGCCGGCGGCAACATCAGCGGCAACAACATTTCCACCGCCACCACCGGCATCAGCATTACGGCTCCATTCACCGGCCCGCTCACGGCCAACAACATTCATGGCGCTCACACGGGCGTCAATTACCAGGCCGGCGCCGGCCTGGGCGGCAACGATATCCACGCCAATTTCACCGGCATCGTCTCGACCGTTTCCGACTCTACCAACGGCCTTGGTTTCGTGGCAGGCACATTGCCCAATCAAATCTTTGGCAATGGCGTAGGCGTGGCCCTGACCGGCGTGATGCAAAATCAGCACGTCTTCGACAACCAAACCGGCGTCACCGGCTCAGGCGCCCTGGTTGCGTCCGATCTGGCTCATGCCAACGTGCTCGAGGCCAACACCGTCACCGTCAATTTCAATGGCCCGATTGAATACAACCGCATCACACGTTCCGCCATTGGCATCCAGGCCCAAAGCGGTCAACTGGTTGCCTACAACCTGATTTACCGCAATACCCAGGCCGGCATCGCCGTCAACGGGCAAACGCGAGTGAGCATTGTCAACAACACCATGTTTGCCCCCAGCGGCGACAACGTCGCCATCAGCGGCGGTTCCACGGAAAACCAGCTCCTCAACAACATCCTGTGGGCATCGTCAGGCTTTGATATCAACGTCGCCAATGACAGCCAGAAGGGTTTCTTCAGCGACTTCAACGATCTGCACGCCGATGGAACGGGCAAGCTGGTGCACTGGGACGTTGACTTTAACGACATACTTGACTGGCAAGTCAATGTCGCACAGTTCGACCTGCACTCCGTCGGCGACACGGTGCTGAACCCGACACTGGCGACGCCGCGCATTGCCGGCGTGGCCATTGATGATTACAGAGTGACGGGTCTCTTCGCGGGTTTGCGGAGCAGCAGTTCAACGATCAATGCGGGCGATGCCTTGACCGATCAAGCCGTGCCCGCAACGCTGCAGAATTTGCTAACCAATCCGAGTTTTGAAACCGGCATCAGCGGCTGGGCCGCCTCGCCCAGCGGCGGCACTCAGAGCGCCAACCCAACCGCCTGGCAAGGCAGCAGTTATTTCTTTGCCGGGCCGAACACGGTCACCACGCTGGACCAAACGGTTAACTTGACAAACTCCGGATTCAGCACAGTTCAAATCGACGCCGGTAATTTGCGGCTGATTTTTGGCGGCCGGGTGCGCTCCGCCAACGAAACGCTCCCCGACAGCGGCACGATCAGCTTGACATTCTTTGACACCAACGGCATTGCCATCTCAACGATGACGGTCAATGCCGCCAACGTCAGTGACCGCTGGGAATTGGTAGGCAATCAGGTGGACATTCCGGCCGGTGTCAGGACGGCGCGGCTGAGGTTCACGGAGGTGCGCAACACCGGCACGACTAGCGACAGCTACCTGGATGGCGCTTTTGTTTATGTCGTTCCCAATACGTTCGCGATGGACCAGGGCGCTTTCAACACCGCGGCAGGTGTAACGTCAGGCCCCGTGCTGCGAATAATCTCGCCCGATCTTTATGTGGACTGGCTGCGCGATAAGCCATTGCCGATCCGCTGGGAATCGTTGGGCAATACCGCCCACACCACGGTCAAAATAGATCTCTATCAAGACGGCCCCAACGGTCCCCAGTTTTTGCAGACGATCGCACCCGCCGCGGTAGATTCGGGCGAATTCGACTGGAACGCCGGCAACAGCGGCATCGCTTACGGCACTTATGGACTGCGCATGCAGATTTCGCTCGCGGGCAACCCAAGCGTGTTTGACCGTGGCACCGAGGATTTCACCGTTCCCGAAAACACCAACACCTTTTTTGTCAACGACGCTAGCGCCTTCGGCGATCAATACACGACTGCGGGCGGAAGCAACCGCAGTACAGGGAGAATTGCCAGCGCTCCCAAGCCGCTGCCCAACACTATTCTGCGGGAATACACGCTCGGCCCCACGCAGACGTTATTTGTCGATTCCGGGACTTATCCCGTTTTCTCCTCGATCATCCTCAGCGGCACGACCGGCATCGGCGACGACCGCGCCTTCACCTTCACCGGCCCCAGCGACCTGGGCCGCACCGCCACGTTGACTTTGGCCAATCCGCTGGCTGGAGTTCCGGTGCTGACGCTCAACGCCGCCGACTTCATGACGCTTCAGCACCTGACGCTGTCCGGCGGGCAATATGGGGCTTTAGTGGAGAACAACAGCACCAATCTGGGCGCTAGTTTTGTGACCTTTTCCGGTAATTCCACGGACGGACTACTGGTCACCGGCAGCCCCAATTTGTCCATTGTCAACTCCGCCGCTCAAAACAATGGCCAGGACGGCATCCGCGTCCAGAACGGCTCGACCGTGCAAGACATGGGCTTCCTCACCGTCTCCGGCAACGGCGCGGACGGCATCTTTGTCAACGGCACGCTTGTGGCGTTGCACGACAGCCTGATTACGGCCAACAGAGCCAATGGCATCAACCTCACCAGTCTCGGCCCGGTGCGTGTTGAAGCCAACACGGTTTCCGCCAACGGCGCCATTGGCATCAATGTCGCCAATTTCACCGCGGCGACGGTGACCATCGGCAACGTCGACTTGACGCTGAACCGCGGCAACATCGTCAGCAACAATCCGGTCGGCGGCATCAAGACGGTCGGCAGCGTACTCGTGGCCGGCAATGTCGTGTCCGGCAGCACCAGCGCGGGAGCGGCCGGCGTCTCCCTGGTCAATAACGGCGAAGTCGCCGGCAACGTGATCTTTGGCAATGCCAACGGCATCATCATCGGCAGCAACAACAACAGCTCCGTGCATGGCAACCGCGTTTACAACAATGCCAACGACGGCATCTATGCCGATCAGAATTCGCCGGTGTTCAACAATGTGGTCTATTCCAATAACGTCGGCATTCACCTGAATTATTTTTACATCGGCACGGTCAGCAACAATCTCGTTTACGCCAATGCCACCAGTGCCATTCTTGTGCAAGCCAGCGGCGGCACAGGAATGGCAATCGTCAACAACACGATTTACCAGGCTCAGGGCAATGGCCTCCGCCTGGAAAATCATTCCAACAACGTTCAACTTCGCAACAACATTCTCTACATCGGAGGCGGCACGGGCATTTCGGTTTCGCTCGACAGCCAGACCGGTTTTGCCAGTGATTTCAACGACTTGTTCACGACCGGCACGGGCCAGGTTGGCCTGTGGCAGGGTCAGGCCAGAGCAACGCTGGCGGCCTGGCGCAATGCCGACTTTACTGATCAACACAGCGTGGGACTTGATCCGCGTTTCGTGAATCCCGCCGGGCCGGACGGAATTGTGGGTTTTCAATCGCCGCTCCATGACGGCCGCGATGATGATTTTCACGAGCAAAGCCAGCAGGGCAGCTTCCACAACGGCGCACTGGCGCCCTTCATCAACTTGGCGACAGGGCTGCCGATTACGCCGACGGCGTCGTTGCTCATTGACGCCAATCAGTCTCCCGCCATTGATGCTGGCGGGGCAACAGACAGTTTTGCCAATGAGCCGGCGCCCAATGGCGGTTACGTCAACATCGGTGCGTACGGCAACACCGCCCAGGCTTCGCTCAGTCCGCCGCAGTATTTGCGCGTCAATCAACCCGGCGCCGGCGGCGAAATCATACCGCAGCAGCAGAGCTTTGCCATTAACTGGCGATTTGCATTGGCGCCGGTCAATAACTCGCCGCCGCCCGCGGGAACGGTCAACATCGCCTTGTTGACGGTCGGAAGCACCGCGCCGACATTGACCATCGCCAGCGCGGCGGCAAACACCGGACAATTCAATTGGACGGTGCCGAATTCCGTTCCCGTGGGCACGAATTATCTCATCCAAATCACCAGCAATGAGTATCCCGGCTTGACGGGCATTAGCTCTCGGCCCTTCGCCATCAGCATTCCGGTGAGTGTCTTTTATGTCAACGACGCGACGGTCACGGGCGGCGATTTCACCAGCGCGGCGGGCAACGACATCAACGACGGCCTGACGCCGGCCACGCCCAAGGCGACCATCGCGGGCATCCTTGCGGCTTATCAACTCAATGCCGGCTCCACGATTTTGGTGGACGCGGGAACTTACAACCTTAGCTCCACGCTGGCGCTGGGCGCATCGGCGGCGGGCATTATCATTCAGGGTTACAACAATGCCGCCCGGCCGGGAGTGCACACCGTCCTCGACCGCGGCAACACCTCCAGTGATGTGATCGACGTGCAGGGGGCGGCCAATTTGACGCTGCAATACCTCTACGTCACCGGTGGTTCCTTCGGCATCAATGTCAAGGACTCCACGGCCAGCAGCGGGGTGACCATCGCGAATTGCACCGTGTTCGGCAACAGCAACACCGGCATCAACATCGGCGCCGCCGCCAATAACACCCAGATTTTGAATAACTCCGTTTATGGTTTCCCTCATGACAACACCAACGCCAACGACCAGGCCATCGGCATTTCTGTGGGCGGCCTCAACACTGTGGTGAGCGGAGTCAACGTCAGCGGCAACGTCGTCCACGATGCGCAAACCTATGGCATCTTCGTTACCAACACTACGGTGACTTGCACCATTCAGGGCAACGAAATATACGCATGCGGCACGGGGATCTTAGATGGTAACTCCGCCACTACTTTTGCCAATCTGTCAACCATCAGCGGCAACACCATCCACGATGGAACGACCGGCATCAACGCCAGCGGCGATCTGCTCATCACGCAGAACGTGGCCTACGGCAACACTGGCGTCGGCATTCTGCTCAGCAACACCACCTACCAGCCCGTTTCGGCCAACATCGCGCATGACAACGGCACGGGCATTTCCGGCACCAGCTTTCAGCCGACGTTGCCGATGGTCATCAGCAACAACACCGTTTACCGCAACACCGGCGACGGCATCGACGCCTCTGGCGACAGCAACGTCATCGGCAACACCGTCTACGCCAATGCCACCGGCATCAACCTCATTCAGATGGCGCCCGGTTTTCAGGCGGCCAACAATCTCGTCTATCAAAACACCCTGCGCGGCTTCATCACCACTACAAACTCCAGTCCGACCATCATCAACAACACCGTTTTCCAGCCGACGGGCGACGGCATTGACGTGGCGAACTTCGCCTCCAATGTGATTGTCCGCAACAATATCCTGTGGGCCCAATCGGGTTTCGACATCAACGTCTCGCCCAACAGCGAGGTCGGTTTCCAGAGCGATTACAACGATCTGTATTCCACGGGCACGGGGGCAGTCGGCTTCTGGGAGGGGCAGACGCTGTCCACCCTGGCCAATTGGATTTTGGAGCTGAACGTCGACCGCCATAGCCTCAGCGCTGATCCGCAATTCGTGAACGCCGCCGGCCCCGACGGCATACTCGGTTTCAGCACCAACACATTGGCCGCCGCGCAAGTGATCGACGACACCAGCGCCACCGGGTTTAGCACTGTCGGCGCCTGGTCAACGACGAGTGCGGCCGCCGCGTTTGGCGGCGAGTACCTTACCACTCCCCCTGTTGCCATCGGCAATCCGACTGCCTTTGCCACCTGGACGTTTACCGGGCTGGTTGCTGGCGCGACGTACCGGGTCGCCGCGAGCTGGGCGCCGCTGTTCAGCCTGGCTTTCGACGCGCCTTTCACGATATTCGATGGAACCCAGGAGATATCGCTGAGCTACCGCAACGAGGGGGCGGCGCCGGCGGACTTCACGGACCTGGGCAAGAACTGGGCCAGCCTTGGCTTTTTCGTCACCAACACCGGTTCCATAACAGTCCAACTCGGCAACAACGCCCGAGCGCCAGTGGCCGCCGACGCATTGCGCATTCAGCAGGTTCAGGGCAACGGCGCGGCCGATGACAATTTCTCGTTGGCGTCCGGCTCACCGGCGGTCGATGGCGGCAATCCAACGGACCTGGTGGGCCTTGAACCCGCTCCGAACGGCGGCCGAATCAACTTGGGCGGTCAAGGTGGCACGGCCCAGGCGACTTCCAGCACACAGCAAGTGCTTCAAGTGCAAGCGCCTGTTGGATTGGAGAAATTGCAACAAGGGCAATCGGTGACTGTGAGCTGGCGTACTAGTGGGCTTTATGGACCACCCAGTTATTATTCCGGCGCCGTGCTCGCCGGTCAGCCGCTTGCCTATTATCGATTGGGGGACAGCTCGGGGACAACGGCAGCGGACAGCTCGGGCAATGGGCTATCAGCGACGTATGTAGGCGGCGTGCAACTGAACGCCGGCGGCGCTTTGCCGTTCGATGCCGACCCGGGGGTTACGCTCAACGGCAGCAGCGGTTTCATTCAATTGCCGACGATCACCAACGATTTCAGCACAGGATTCAGCGCCGAGATTTGGGCGTTCCCCACCGCGGTTGGTCAAAATCAGACGTTCTTCGAGCTGGGCAACGGCTTCGCCAACAACAACATCATTTTGCAACGCTCGGTCTTCAGCAATGATCTGGTGCTTCAAGTCTTCAATGTCAACATCTTCTCCGCGCTGGTCGCGCCCAACGCGATCACGCTCAACACCTGGCAGTATTTCGCAGTGACGCTGGATGGCAGCGGCAATGCCTCGATTTACAAGAATGGCGCACTGCTGGTCAGCGGCAAGGTTAATGCGCCGGTCAAGAATGTGATTCGCGCGACCAATTTCATTGGCAAAACGAGCAATTCCAGTTCTTCGCTGTACGCCGGCAGCCTGGATGAAGCAGCGATCTATGCTAGCGTGCTCACTTCTGCGCAGATTCAGGCGCATTACGCCCAACTGGTCTTTGGCTCTGTTAACATCGACCTTTTGCGTAATGGCGCTGTGGTTCAAAACATTGCCACGGGAGTGCCCGACAACGGCAGCTTCACCTGGACCATTCCCACCAACATGTCGGTTGGAACCGGCTATCAGGTGCGCTTGACCGCCAATGACGGCGGCCAACCGAGCGGCATCTCGCCCCAACCGTTCCAGGTCATTGCGACTGGCCATGATTATTATGTCGCCGTCAATGGCGACGACGCCAACACCGGCCGCGATCCGTCGCAGCCGATGGCCAGCCTGTCGGGGCTATTGGCGGCCTATCCTGTCGGCGCTGGAGACACGGTTCACATCGCCGCCGGCACTTACAACTTGCTCAAG
>DASRAT010000272.1:0-5617 GCA_035638015.1 Gemmataceae bacterium
CGGCACCGACCGTCTCGGCCAGGCCCTTTTCCTCCGGCGTCACCCTGGCGCTGACCAGCACAACCTTCTGAACGCCGTGTGCCAGCATCATCTTGGCGCAGGTCAGCCAGCCGCTTTCGTCGGGCAGCTGCGTGTCCATGATCACAACCTCGGGAGTCAATTCCTGGGCCAGACGACGAGCATCGGGGCCTGAGCTCGCCAGATGTACTTCCCAGCCCAAACGGCGAAACTGACGCGCAGATTGCGCCGCGTGCATCGAATCGGCATAGGCGACGACCATGCGCGGGCGAAAATCGAGTGATTTTAGTGTACGAGCGACCATTTCTTTACCTCTCCAACACTCCGTTGGCGTGAATCTCTGTTCAGAAGGCCGTATCCGACGGCACTTTTCGTAATATTACGACACATCCTGCTTGTTAATGGTTCGATTTTGGCAAATTCCTCTAGAAATTATTAAGAGGAACTTCCGCTAATCGGGAGACTTTATCCTTGCGTGGCGGTCTTCCAGCCTCTATAAGGACGCGAAAGGCACCGTGTTTTGCGCTAACCTCTGAGGAGTAAGACGGGCATGGCCAAGAAACCGATTGTCGCCCCCAAAAAACCCACCAAGCCAAGCAGCGTCCCGGAGAGCAAGAAGGCAAAGGCTTCCGCTGCCCCCGATTCCGGGCATGGTCCGCTGATCAAGCAAGTGCTTGGCGTTTGCCACGGCATCTTGCGGCTGGCCCCGACGTGGGTGCCACGCTCCTTCCTCATGCCCGGCCGCCGGCTCAAGTTGCATTCTGCCGACCTTTACGCCCTGGGCACCAAACGGGGCGGCATCGACGAACGCTGGTTTTCGTCAACGACCCCGGCCGCCAATGAAGGCGCGCCCTGGGACGAAGGCTTGAGCTACGTGGTTCACGAGGGCAAGCGAGCGTTCACACTGCGTGAAGCTATCGCCCTCGCCGGGGGCGACCTGATTGGTCCGTCGATCTGGGAGCACTTCCAACGCTGGCCGGTCTACAGCAAATTCTTCGACAACCTCGGGCCTATTCCGCATCACATGCACCAAAACAACGCCCAGGCGGCGTTGGTTGGTCAGCAAGGCAAACCTGAGTCTTACTATTTTCCTCCCCAGCTAAACACAACCGGCAATAATTTTCCATACACGTTTTTCGGCCTGGAGCCGGGCACGCAAAAAAAAGACATTCGCCGGTGTCTGGAACGCTGGAACGAGGGCGACAACGGCATTCTCGATCTCTCGAAGGCCTATCGACTTAAACCCGGCACGGGCTGGTTGGTTCCGCCTTGCATCCTGCATGCGCCGGGTTCGCTGGTGACCTATGAGCCGCAATGGGGCTCGGACGTTTTCGGCATGTATCAGTCACTGGTCGAGGGTCGGCCGGTGCCGTGGGAATTGCTGGTCAAGGATGTGCCCAAGGAAAAACATCAGGATCTGGATTACTTGGTCGATCAACTCGATTGGGATGCCAATGTCGATCCAAGCTTCAAGGACCATCACTATCTGGAGCCGATCCCCGCTGCCGATACGGCAGCTCAAGGGTACGTCGACCGCTGGGTGGTGTATGGCAAGATCGGCGGGCAGGAGTTGTTCACGGCGAAGGAGCTGACGGTCAATCCTGGGTGCCGCATCAAGATCAAAGATCAGGGGGCATATGGGTTGATCACCGTGCAAGGCAGCGGCTGGATCGGCAAGGAGCGGTTGCAGACGCCGGCGTTGATTCGCTTTGGGGAATTGACGGATGATGAGGTTTTTGTGACGTATCAGGCGGCGCGCGATGGCGTCGTTTTTGATAATACGGGGAGCGAGCCTTTGGTAACATTAAGGTACTTTGGGCCGGATACGAATCCGCAGGCGCCGGGGGTGGGGGAGCATCGGAGGAATTGAACCGAGCCCAGGCTACCAACATGGCTACGAACGCCGAAATCGAAATGATTTGGATTAAAGCGTGGGATGAACTTTACGAGATCGTAAATGACCGACGCGAAGTGCCGTGCCAATTGCCCGATTCTAGCGTCGTCAGCGTTGAAGAATGCAAGGGTTGGCTGCAGAATTCGGTTTACGAGGGGTATCTCGTAAGTGTGGAAACTGGATGGGTAGGGCATAAATACGGCATCATTGTTAAGCGCTGGCGAGAAAGCATATGAACGAACAACCAACGCCAACTCCAAAGACGCAAGAAGAATGGCGGCAGTTTATCCTGGCCACCGCGGGCAGCATTGCTGATCCGACTTTTGTCCGGCACCCGGAAGGGGGATATGAAAAACGCGAGTCCCTCGATGGCCAACGATAGCTACTGGTCATTGGTGGACCCAATTTGGGAACCGCTCAACCGAAGCTGGCAACGCGGCCCGAAAGCGTTTGTGCGCAAGTTTCGATCGGTCAATCCGATTGCAGCCAACCTTTATGCGGCACACTTGTGTCAGTGCGAGGTCTGCAACGGCGGGTTTCATCAGTTTTTCTGGAATTCGACGGGTATATTGGCACCGGAAGCGTTGGCTGCGTTTCGCGCGATTGGCATGTCGGAGTGGGCGGAGCTACTCGCGGAAGCGATCACCTTCTTTGGAGACACCTATCCACGCGAATGGGCGGAACGCCAAGATCGTTTGGACGAGATTCCGCGTGGCCGGCGCAGAGAGGATTGGGATCCCTTTTATCATTTGGACAAGAGGTTTTACGAATTCACTGATCGCTGGGAAGAAATGGCGAATGCGTATTCGGATCGGGAGGCATGAGTTGACGGAACGCGGGGGTGCAAGGTGGCATGCGATGAATGACAATAAAGCAAAGCGAATCACGCGGGAACTAACGCCGGAAGAACAGGCGCGCATTAAGCAGAACCGCGACCTGATCGCCAAGGAATTGCCGGATTTGATCGCACGCGACCAGATGCGCAAGGAAGCCCAGGATGAGCCGACATTAAGTGGCGAGCTGCGGCGGGCTATCCACAGCAGCAACCTTTCCCTGGATGCGATAGCGTCGCATGCGCTAATTACGCCGCTGATGCTCGATGAATTCCTGACCGGTGAAAGAACCCTGCGCTCGGATGTCATGGATCGATTGGCAATTGCACTGGCATTGCACATGCAGCGTGCGACGTGATATTGAAAATGAGCGATCATCCAAACAAACAAATCGCGAGCGCGATTGATTATGCGTTGGCCAATGGCTGGCGATTGGTGAAGAGCGGCCCGCGTGCTCACGCCTGGGGACGGTTATTTTGCCCCGTGCAAATGTGTGGTGGTTGTATTGTTTCGGTCTACAGCACGCCACGAGTACCTGAAAACCATGCCCGATACATCCGGCGGCGAGTTGATAGCTGTCCGCATGAGGCCCCGGCGAGTCCTTGAGGTCAAAACCAATATGAAAACCTACGAATTTGACGTGGTCCTAATGGACCAATCGGAGATTTCGGACGACCTTGCGGACGCCTTGTTTGCCGCCGGCTGTGACGACGGCACGCCGGTTTCCTCCAAAGGCTTGGCCTGGATCCATTTCGACCGGGATGCCACGTCCTTGGAAGAAGCGTTGCGTTCCGCGGTAGCACAAGTTCGTGCAGCAGGATTGTCTGTTGCGAAAGTCGAATTAGATGTTGACGCCACAATGGCTTTAGGCGCATGACATACATGTAGGGTGGGTGAAGCGCAGCGCAACCCACCCCGACCGATGGTGGGTTTCGCTGCGCTTCACCCACCCTACAATCAAGAGCAACAACCATGACCAAACGACGCCTCTCCATCGGCAGCTGGGCCTACATCTTCAACCAAGAAAAACCGACCAACGACTTCCACCAGGTCGTCCACATGTTGCACGACCTTGGTTACGAAGGCGTGGAACTCGGCAGCTTCGGCGTGCATCCCACGCCGGTGTCGCATCCGACCAAGGCGGACCGACAGCGTTTGAAGAAGCTGGTTGCCGATCATGGCCTGGAGTTTTCCGGCATCGCCATTGATTTGTGGAGCTTCAAATCGCCGGGGCCTTCGATTCTCGATGAAAACCCAGTGCCGTACATGGCCGCGTTTCTGGGTTACGCGGCGTTTGCCGGCGAGCTGGGCATCAAGACGATTCGCGTCGATTCCGTGGAACCGCCGGACACGTTTCAGAAGTCCAAGATGGATCCCAAGCTCGGCAGGGATCGCGTGATCGCCGTGTGGGACAAGTGCAGCAAGATCGCGGCCGATTATGGCATGAACGTCTGCTGGGAGTTCGAGCCGGGGTTCACATTCAATAAACCCTCCGATGTGTTTGCAATCGTGGACGGCGTCCGCGCCAAGAGCAACCCGAACTTCGGCGTGTTGTATGACACCTGCCATGCTCACATGTGTGCCGTCGTCGGGGCCAATCACGTCGGTGGCAAGGAGACGTTGCCCGGCGGCGAGGTTGAACTCTTGCAGAAGCTGAAGGGCAAAATCACTCACGTTCATTTGATCGATTCGGACGGTTCTCTTAACGAGCACAATACGTCCACGCACAATCCGTTTGGCACTGGCAAACTCAACTTTGACAAGTTGATGCCGGAGTTGATGAACTGCGGGGTGCCCAATGATTGGTGGTGCGTTGATCTGTGTTTCTGGCCCAACGCCTGGGACGTGACCGCCGATAGCAAGCGCTTTCTGGATAAATTGCGGGTAAAATACGCCAATTGATAGCTGCGTCCTGCCTGGCATACCTTTCAAGGATTCCCACCATGCGTCGGCACCTTTTCGTCGTAGCTTTTGCGTCTTTGTTTGGCGCCACGGTGTGGCAGGCCCACGCCGGCGATGGCGATGTCAAAAAGCAGATCGACAATCTCAAAGCTAAATCCGCTGAAACACGGCATGCGGCGGCGGACGCTTTGGGCAAACTTGGCCCCAAGGCGCCCGCGCCGGCCATCGACGCCCTGGTAACAGCACTGGGTGACGAAGACGTGGCCGTTCGCCGAGCAGCGGGTTCTGCCTTGCTGGCGATTGGCGAGCCTGCCTTGAAACCGCTGGCGGCTTCGCTGACATCGTTCAACAGAGTCGCACAATTGATGTCGTTGACGGTCCTGGCTCGGTTTGGGCCGGACGCCCTGCCGGTCGTCGAAGAATTGACCGAGGCCCTCAAAGACCCTGATCTGGATGTGCGCATTCACGCGGCTCGGGCGTTGGAAGCCGTTGGTCCGCGCGCCAAGGCGGCAGTGCCGGATTTGGTGAAGGTGTCGCGCGATACCAGCAACGTCGGCGCGCTGGTGCGGCCAGGATTGGCCAACAGCGTATGCGAAGCCGCGCTGCTGGCCGTCATTGCTATTGAGCCAAGCTCACTGGAACAGGCCAGCAAAAGCGCCATGCCAGGCTTGTTGGAAGCCTTCAAAAGCAAAGACCCCAACACCCGCAAGTCGGCCATCGCCGCCGTTGGTTTGCTGGGACCACACGGCGCACCGGCGATTGACGATCTGAAGCTGCTTTTGTTGCAAGAAACCACCGCTACCAGCGCTTTTCTCACCCTGCAAAAATTGGGTCCAGAGGGCCACAAAGTTTTGTGGCAGCTGGCCCGGAGCGAGCAGGTGGACCTGCCGGATCGTGTTTTTATCATCCGGATGTTTTGGCACAGCCGAGAGCATGCATCCAAAGTTACCATCGACTCGCTCCGCGCTTT
>DASRAT010000273.1:0-20051 GCA_035638015.1 Gemmataceae bacterium
GATGTTTACTTGCCCGAGCGCAAGCCGGATACCAAGAAAAAGTAGGAGCGTTGCCATGCATCGAATGATTGCCTTTTCCGCTTGCATGTTCGCCTTGCTTTTGACAGGTTCCGCTTGCATCGGCGACAATAACGACCAACAAGCCAAACCCAAGCAGACGGCGGCCACTCAGAAGCAGGACGCCAAGTTCAAGGAACCGACTGCCGCCCAAAAGAAGATCGCCAAGGCAATCACCACGGGTCACGCGTATGAAAAACATGTGATCGAAGAAAAGCTGTTTCCCGAGGTGAAAAGTCCGAACGACTTCATGGAGGTGATTGGCAAGGTCCTCGCCAACCCGACCCATCATCGCAAGCTGGAAAACGACCGCGAGGCCTTTTACGATCTGCCGTCCAACACCATCGTGATTTACAATCCGCACGCCAAGGACAACGGCACCTGTTTTCGACCACGGGACGGCCTGAAATACTACGAAAACCTGAAATGAGGTCACCCATGGCTGACATCAAGAAAACCACGCCGCCGCTCTTCACGCATGACGAGCTTCTGGTCATCAACAACGCCCTCAACGAAGTTTGCAACGGTTTGTCATTTCAGGATGATGAGTTTCAAACGCGTATCGGGTACACTCGAGAAGTGGCGCGAAAGGTCCTGGGCAAGGTTGGGAAGGCTCTGGAGAAATAGCGGGAGTCGCCAGACTCCCTTGAAACATGTTCGGCTGAAAAAAGCACCTTTGGCGGTTACCTACTTTTGATGGGAGGTGGACAATGGGTATTCTGTTATGGGTGGTGTTCGGCTTGATCGCCGGCGCCATCGCCAAGTTTCTGATGCCCGGCAAGGGACCGGGCGGCATTGTCGTGACGATCCTCCTCGGCATCGTCGGGGCGGTCGTGGGCGGGTTCATCGGGACCCTGCTCGGCTTTGGAGACATCTCGGGCTTCGACCTGCGCAGCATGGCACTGGCCGTTGGCGGAGGTGTGTTGATCTTGTTTGTCTTTGGGCTTTCCACCAAAAGCCGGGCTTGATTGCCAAATAAGTGGCGCGACTTAGCAGCATGGACATTGTGGGACGGCCTAGGAAGGCCGTCCCACGAAATCAACACGGTCGAATCGCGCACGGTCATTTAGTCGCTTGCGCGGTTGGACATGCGAATCCAACTTGAAGTCCGCCTCGGAGAGTCAACACCATGAGTTCCAATCCCGCCGAAACGGTCGACTTTGAGCTTGATGCCGATGGCTCCGTGCCCAGGCGTGTCGAAGTGGATTGCAGCGGCCTGTCCGACAAGGGTCTGGTCCGACAAAACAACGAAGATCATTTTTTGATCGGTCGGTTTGGACGTTTTTTGAAACCGCTGCAGACCAATATCGCCAACCCGCCGCCGGATGACTTCTTGCAGGAAGGCTACGGCTTGGTGGTGGCGGACGGCGTCGGCGGCCATCGGGGCGGAGAGATCGCCAGCGAATTGGCAATCCGCACACTGCGCGAACTGGCCCTGGACACCAGCGACTGGATCATTAGCGCGGGCAAGCTCGAAGCCCAGCGCGTGATGGCACGCATGGCCGATCGGTATCGCAAGATCGACGCGGCATTGACGGACCGCGCCCAGGCCGACCCGCTTCTGAGTAAAATGGCCACAACCATGACCTTGGCCTGCAGCGTTGGCCCCAGCATGATACTCGCGCACGTCGGCGATTCGCGGGCTTATCTGTTTCGTGCGGGCAAACTGCACCAGTTAACCCGCGACCATACGCTGGCCCAGGAAATGCTGGACCAGGGCGAGATACAGCGGCTGGAGGATGCGTCCCAGTCGACCCGCCACGCCTTGATGCGCGTTCTTGGTTCCGCGGCCAGTTACTGCACTGCCGACGTGGACCACTTGGCGCTTGCCGATCAGGATCAAATCTTGCTGTGCACTGACGGTCTTACGGACATGGTGGCCAATGACGTGATTGCCGCGCTGGTTAGCGAATCGCCCACTGCCGCGCAGGCCTGTCAAAAATTGGTGGCAGAGGCGCTGAAGAATGGCGGCAAGGATAATGTCACAGTTGTGGTGGGACGGTATCGGATTTTTGCTAACGAATGAAACAACTACCGGAGGAATCAGTCATGTCCGTTTTTCACACTATCTTGCACCCCACCGATTTTGATCCGCCGTCGCTGGAGGCTTTTCGAGTGGCCAGGTCGTTGGCCCAACAGCTCGGGGCCAAGGTCATTGCCTTTCATATAGCGCCGTCGCCGACGGCGATCACTGGCGACGGCCGCGTGATCACCGATCCTAAATCCCCGACTCCGGTCGACCTGTGGACCGATTACCGAACAGCCGCCGCCCAGACGCCTGACGTGGAGGTGCGTTATTCGCTGGTGGTGGGCAAGGAGAACGAAGCCACGAAAATGATGATCGAATTGATTGGTCAGAACCCCGCCGGCGTCTTAATTGTGATGGGGACGCACGCGCGAACTGGCTTGAGCCGGCTGATCTGGGGAAACCGTGCGGAGGAAGTGGTTCGCCTGGCGCCGTGTTCAGTTCTCGTGGTTAAAGAGGGCGCGCAGGGAGGATGAGCCGAGTTATTGGGTTGATGCAGAGAACTACGCTATGTCGAAACTTCGTCGCGCATTGGCCGCCAGGCCGCCAGTTTCGTCCCGTCCCGAGCCAACAATTGCGGCTGTGCCTCGCCGCCCGCGCTGGCAGTGGGGCGTAATGGCCTTGTTGGTTATGGCCGGCGCGGCACTTGCCTATGGTCCCGTCAAACGACTTTTCGTTCCGGTCTATTGGACTGCCGACGACTTGGGCCCCATCGCGATCAATCAGGCCAAGCCGCCCGGCCCAGCGCGCCAGGGCATGCTCTGGATCCCCGGCGGCACCTACTGGATGGGCAGCGATTATTTCCAAGACGCTCAGCCGGTTCACAAAATCTACGTCGACGGCTTCTGGATGGACAAAACCGAAGTGACCAACGCCGAGTTTCGCAGATTCGTCGAGGAGACCAAATATGTCACCGTGGCGGAAAAGACACCCAGTCTCGCCGAGGTAATGAAACACGCACCCCCAGGACCGCCGCCGCCCAAAGAAATGCTCGTGCCAGGTTCACTCGTGTTTGCCGCGCCCGGACGCAAGGTGCCGCTGGACGACATCTCCCTTTGGTGGAAATGGACGCCCGGCGCGCAGTGGCGTCATCCGGACGGGCCAGGCAGCGACATCAAAGACAATCATCCCGTGGTGCACATTGCTTACCAAGACGCATTGGCCTTCTGCGCCTGGCGCAGCAAAAAGGAAGGCGGCACTTTTCGGCTTCCTACCGAGGCTGAGTGGGAATTTGCCGCCCGCGGCGGCCTGGATCGCAAACCCTTTACCTGGGGCGATGAGTTCAAGCCCAAGGGCAAGCTCATGGCCAACACCTGGCAAGGCGAGTTTCCGTATCCTAACACCGTGGAAGACGGGTATGCAGGCATCGCCCCCGTGGCCATGTTTCCGGCCAATGGCTTCGGCCTGCATGACATGGCCGGCAACGTCTGGGAATGGTGCAGCGACTGGTATCAGCCCAAGTATTTCCGAGACCCGGCCCGCAACCCGCAAGGGCCGTCTACAAGCCACGATCCCGTCGAGCCCGGCATACCCAAGCGCGTACACCGCGGCGGCTCCTATTTGTGCTGCGACAATTACTGCTCGCGTTACATGGCGGGCGGCAGAGGCAAGGGAGAGCCGGATAGCACGACCAATCACCTCGGTTTCCGCTGCGTGAAAGCGGCAAGCTGATTCAGGCGAAGTACACAGGAGCGCGGACCATGAACATTCCGGGGACGACCCAAGCACTCAATCCGAAGTACGAGGAGTGCCTACGGCTGCACAAATGCTGGCTATGGTTTATCGTGTTGGGCATCATCATCATGGCGGTGGGGACGGCGGCGATTGCCTATTCGTTCCTCGCCACGCTCACCACGGTGTTGCTATTCGGCTATTTATTATTGGCCGGTGGCATCGTGCAAATCGTAAACGCTTTTTTGGGCCGTGGCTGGCGAGCGTTCTTCCTGCATATCGTGGTGGGATTATTACAAATCGTTGTCGGAGGATTCATGATCGAAAGGCCGCTGCTGCTGGCGGAGTTTTTGACACTTTTGCTGGCTGTGTCCCTGATTGTGGGTGGCGGCATGCGCATCGTTTTTGCCATCGTCGAAAGCTTCTCCGGCAAGGGATGGGTGCTGCTGAACGGTCTAGTCTCGTTGCTGCTGGGAATCTCCATTTGGCGTCAATGGCCTGAGGCGTCCTTATGGGTCATCGGCCTTTTCGTCGGCATCGACCTCATTTTCAACGGCTGGTCGTGGGTGATGCTCGGGCTGCTTGTGAAGTCTGTGCCAAGGCCAGCTACATGAATGGGAGCAAAAGCTCATGCCCGACGAGCCAGCCACGACGCCGGCCAAGCGCCGCAGCCTGCCGAAACGCCTGGCCTTGATCGCTTTTATCGCCGGATTGACCTACCTGGCGGTGGTTTACCTCATTGTGCCGTTGGTGTGGAAGCACTATTTCCGGCATCATCCGTCGCTGGACGATTTGCCGGGCATCACGCAAACAGGCGACGGCCATCCAGGCGACCCGTTGAACGTGGCGCTGATCGGCACCAAGGCCGAGTTAATGAAGATCATGGTGGCCGCCAAATGGTATCCCGCCGACGACCTCAGTTTCAAAAGTTGCCTGGAAATCGCCGCGGCGACGGTGCTGAAACATCCCTACGACGCGGCCCCGGTAAGCAATTTGTATTTATTCGGCCGCAAGGAAGATCTGGCCTTTGAGCAACCCGTCGGTGACAACCCGCGTCATCGCCATCATGTGAGGTTTTGGAAAACCGACAAACTCGATGACGATGGCCGGCCAGTGTGGATTGGTTCGGCCGTCTATGACCAGCATGTCGGGTTCAGCAAGACGACCGGCCAGGTCACGCATGTGACGGCAGCCAATGTCGATGCCGAGCGCGATTACTTGTTCAAGGATCTTGAAAAAACCGGCGACCTTGCTGAAACATACATTGTGAAAGGGTTTCACAAAACCCTTTCTGGCACTAACGGCGGCGGCGATCCCTGGCACACCGACGGCGACCTGTACGTCGGTGTCATCAAAACCGCGAATCCGTGAACTCTAATGAGGTAAGCAACGGTGGACCATAAAGAACAACATCACGAACATCACCGCAAGGAGCGCGAGCACGAGAAGAAATTGCAAAAGGAACATGAGCATCAGGAAGAAAAGAGCGCCTTGCCGTTTCACCCGGCCTGGCTCGTAATCCTCGGGGCCGTGGGGGTGTTGGTGGCCATCATCATCTACACGGTAATGTCGTAACGGGCACAAACATGACGTGGCTGGGCGAGCGGCGATTTCTGGTGCTGTTGATCGCTTTGTTGCTGCTCATACTCGGCTATCCGATCGTGAGCGACATGCTCGGCATCCCCTGGCTTGTTGACGTTTTGCTCACATTTATTTTTGCCGGCGCGCTGGCAGTTGTGTTTAGGAGCAGACGCAATCGCATTATTGGCTTGCTGCTTGGGATTCCCACGATCTGTAGCATTTGGGCAGGACGGGCCGCGCCGGATTTACGTCACTCCTCGATGGTTGTTGCTCTGCATGTCTGCGCGGCACTGTTCTTCGCCTTCACGATCGCGTCGATCATGCGGGTGATTCACCGCGAAAAAACCATATCCGCCGACAGCATCTACGGCGCCTTCTGCGGTTACTTGCTGGTTGGCCTGGCGTTTGGCCACCTGTTCGCGCTCAATGAAGTCTTCTATCCAGGTTCACTGCAGGGGCCGACGGGCGTGCCCCTGCGCATCGAAGATCAAGACTGGCGGCATTTCGAGTTTGGTTATTTCAGCTTCATCACGCTCACCACCGTCGGCTACGGCGATGTGACGCCGATTAACGAAAGCGCCAGGGCGTTGGCCGTGGTCGAGGCGATAGTCGGCCAGTTTTACATTGCCGTGCTCATGGCGGAGCTGATCGGCAAAAGGGTGGCGCAGGCTCTTTCTAAAGAGTAAAATCCAACATGCCGCTATTAAGCATTTTTCTTGGTGTAAAGCGGCTGATAAAGCCGAAGCTGGAATCCGCCCGGGACCTTGAAATTGGTGACAAGGCCGTACCGTTGATCCGTGACGGGACCGGTGAACTCCACGCCGCGCGCCTTGAGCTCGGCCACGGTCTTGTGAATATCGTCGCAATAAAAAGAGATGTCATGCGTTCCGGAGGGGGCTGCATGGGCGTCAACTTCCTCGGCCGGATGGCAGCCCAAGTCGGCTTCGGGCAGGTCAAAGATCAGCCAGCCGCCGCCCACGTCGGTGCAGGGGAAGCCTAGTTTGTCACGCACAAAAGCGCGAAACGCCTCGGGTTGGGACGAGTAAAACATGGTATGAACGCCGCGAATCATGGCTGCCTCTTGTTTGAGTAGGGTGGGTGGAGTCTTCGGAACCCACCATGCACGCATGGTGGGTTCCGAAGACTCCACCCACCCTACATCCTGTAAATAGATGAATTAATCTTTATTCTCCCAACGCGCCTGGACAGCGTCAATGGGCCTGCTCACCAGAGAATTCAGGTCAATTTCCCAATAATCTGCACAGTGTCTTTGCCTGGCAATGCCTTGCCGTTTACAATGGACCTTGTCGCGTGCTCAGCCTCTCCCGGCAATTGTGAGTCGAGTTTCGCATGCTTCCGGTGATCGATCCCCCCGCGCCGGCCGTTCCGGTGCGCCGTGGTGCCCTGGATTTGACGGCGATGGAGCTGCGCGAATGGCTCGAGCAGCGCGGCCAGCCGGCGTTGCGCGCCCGCCAGATTCGCCGCTGGATCGTGGTCATGGGCGCCGAGTCGTTTGAGCAAATGACCGATCTGCCGAAGGATTTACGGCAGGACTTGGCCGCTGCGTTTGTGCCGCTGGCCAGTCAGGTGGATTTGCATCAACGCGCGGCCGACGACACACACAAACTGCTCTTGCGCTTGACCGACGGCCGGCGAATCGAATGCGTGTTGATCCAGGAAGGCTCGCGGCGGACGGCGTGCATCAGCACCCAGGTCGGCTGCGGCATGGGTTGCGTCTTTTGCGCCAGTGGCCTTAACGGTGTCGAACGGAATCTGACGACAGCGGAAATTGTTGAACAACTACTGCGGCTTCGCAATCTGCCCCCTGCGAGCCGGGAGCGTGAGCGACCGGAGTTGCCTGCTCGCCTGACGCACATTGTCGTCATGGGCATGGGTGAACCGCTGGCCAACCTCGACGCCTTGGTAGAAGCGCTGGACGTGGCAACTGCCAAGGACGGCCTGGGCATCGGCGCTCGCCACATCACGATCTCGACGGTGGGCTTGCCGGCCAAGATTCGCCGCTTGGCGGATTTGGGCAAACAATACCATCTTGCAGTTTCATTGCACGCGCCTAGCGATGCGCTGCGGTCGCAGATTGTTGAAAGCAACGCTAAGACAGGCATCGCGGCGATCCTGGACGCGGCCAACTACTTCCACGAACGCACCAATCGGCAGGTGACGTTTGAATATGTTCTTTTGCGCGACATCAATGACGATGCGACCCATGCTCGCGAATTGGCGCTTTTGCTGCGCGGCCAGCATGCCCATGTGAACGTAATTCCGTTCAATGATGTGTACGGCTTGCCGTATCGACGGCCCACGCAGGAAGCGCTAACGGAGTTTACGGCAGTGTTGGAAAAGCACGGCGTCAGTGTCAAGGTGCGCAAGCGCAAAGGATCCGAGATCGACGCGGCTTGCGGCCAACTGCGCCGAAGGGTGGAGCAGACGCAATAAATCGACGCGCGCACAAGTGCGACATGACAGAGTGGGACGGCCTTCCCAGGCCTCCAGGACGGGCTAGGAAGCCCGTCCCACGAGAAATGTGACGAATCGCACGCATTACTTTAGGCCGTGAGCGGCAAGCGACCGCCGGAACCCTCCCCGGCGGCGCTGGTTCAATATGGCAGGAGGGGCCGATCTCCCCGGCGGAGACCATGCCTGTGGCAGTCACTGGCGAGACCAGCGGACAACTGGCCCTTCGCGATCCGGACATCCGGCTCATGCTACGGGTGCGCGACGGCGACGATGCCGTTGCCTTCGGGGAATTGGTGGAGCAATTTCAGCAACGTCTGGTAACTATCCTGCACCACCTGCTTGGCAACAAAGAGGAAGCCGAGGACCTCGCACAGGAAGTTTTCCTGCGCATTTACAAGACGCGCAAGAAATATCGGCCGCGGGCCAAGTTTTCGACCTGGCTGTTTACGATTGCCAACAATCTGGCCCTGAACGCCTTGCGCAGCCGGCAGCGCCGGCCCGCGGTGCCGTTGGACACACGTGATTCGGGCCCGCTGGGGGCACGGCCTGCCGAGACACTGGTTCGTGATCGCCAGGACCAGCCCGGCGAACGCATGCAGCAGCAGGAGCTTGCGGCCATTGTGCAACGGGCATTGGAAGATCTCAATGAACGTCAGCGTGTGGCAGTGGTGCTCAATAAGTTCGAGGACATGAACTACGCGGAAATTGCCGAGATCATGCACTTGACGACCAAGGCAGTGAAGTCGCTGCTCAGCCGGGCCAGGGACAACTTGCGGCGTGCGCTCAAGCAATACATCTACATGGACGGCGAACCCTGCGGGGATGAGGACGTGGAATCCTAGCGTTTCGGTTTCGTAGGACGGCCTGGGTAGGCCGTCCCGCAAACTCACGCTTCAAGAGGTGGTGAGCGATGGCAAAGCTCAGCGAAGAAGATCATGCCGAACTGGTGGCTTACCTCGACGGCGAGCTTGGCGAAGAGGCGGCGCAGGCGTTTGAGGCCCGGCTCAGCCGCGACAAGAAGTTGCGCGCCGAAGCCGATGCCTTGCAAAAAACCTGGGAAATGCTCGATTTTTTGCCGCGTGCCGAGCCGTCGCCGAGCTTTACGCATCGAACGCTGGAAAAGCTTGCCGTTCAGACCACAAGCAAACCGCTGCCCGCGTCTGGCGGACGGCGTTGGTTCTGGGTGGCGCCCGTGGGTTGGGCCGCGGCGATGATCATTGCCATGATCGGCGGCGCATTCGCGGCCCAACAGCTTTGGCCGCCGTCCAATCCGGTGCCGCCGCCGCCAAGCCCGCAGCAGGCGGATTTTGATGCTCAAATGGCCCGCGACCGCGATTTGATTGCCAACAAACGTCTGCTCGAAAACAGCGGCGACCTCGGCTTTGCCCGCTCGCTGGCCAAGATGTTTGACGATGAGGAGGGCGGATCATGAGCCCTACCACTCCACAGCGCCGCCGCCGGCAATGGCTCGCCTTGGCGATCAGTTTCGTGATGGTTTGCTGTTTGTTGGCCGTGCCGTCCGCTTCCTCCCAGGAACAGGGCAAGGTTGACGCCGGCGCCGCCCTGCGCAAAGATCCGCAATATGCCCAGCTTTATCACGATGCCAAGGCGTTTTACGCCTTGCCAGCCGCGACGCAGACGACGATGCGGCAACTATACGAAGGTCTTGAAAAACTAGCGCCCGCCGAGCGCGAATGGCTCACGGACACGTTGAACCGTTATGCCGATTGGTTGGACAAGTTGCCCGAAGCGGATCGCCAAAAAGTGGTAAGCGAGCCCAATCTCCAGGCACGATTGCAGATCATCAAGGACTTGCGTGATAAACAATGGTTTGCCCGGCAGCCGAAGTCAATTCGGCAATACCTGGACAAGCTACCCAAAACCAAACCGTTGCCGGCGGTCACGGCCGCCAGCATTGTCGGCCTGGCCGTGACGCCGCCGCGCACCATGCGGCCATTGAACGTCACAACCGATGCTGCCGCGCTCATGACGGATTGGCAACCGGAAGCGATCAAACGGCTCAAAAAGGAAGAGGCGCGCATGGCCCGCGATTGGGTCATCGCCACGCGGCATTGGTCTCAGTTGACCGACGTCAATCCCAAAAATCGCACCATGCAAACCCGACCCGCCGAGTTCGGACTGGACGTGGAGACGTTTATCCGCGAGTATTTGATGCCGGTCCTCACGGAGGAGGAGCGCGGCAGACTCAAGGCGGCGGAAGGGAAATGGCCGCTCTATCCACTGACGCTCGTCGATCTGGCCGACAAGCACCCCATGGCGTTGCCGCAACCGAACGGGCCCAAACTGATGGCGGATTTGCCGACGGAGGTTCGCGACAAGGTCATGCAGGTTTATGCCAAGGTAAATCCCAAAGAGGGCAAAAAGAAGCAAGATCCCGACAAGTTTTTCCACAATGCCAAGAATGCGTTTATTCAAGGCGTGGATGAGCGGTTGCAAGGCCTGCAAAAAACCTCGCAAATCAAGGATCTTACCACGTCGATCAAGTTCACCAGCGCCGTCGCGACTTTCACACACAAGCAAGGTGGAGTCAAGATGCCCCACGAGCTTTGGCCGATCAAAGCTTCGGAAATGTCGGATGATATGCGCGTTTTCCTGAACCAAAATGGGCCATTTTGGGGACGACTTTCCAGCAAGGAAAGAGACCAATTAAACGCCGCACAAGGCAAGTGGCCCGAATATCCGCTCAAGATTCAGGAGTTGGCCAACAAATACGGTTTCAGCCCGCCATGGTTTAGCCTGCCGATGGTCGGCAACAAAGGTGACATTTGGGACAAGTATCGCGTCAATCCGCGCAACAAATGGGACCAGCAGCCTGTGATTGCACCCAAAGGAAAAGGCAAGGGCGGCATTGGCAAGGACAAGGTATCCGGGGCGCTTTGGCTGCCGCAACCAGGGTGGCGTGAACTGGCGCCTCGTGACATAGTCGTTCAGGCGCTCGCATGGAGTCCGATCGGTGAACCTGAGCCCGCAGCGCAAGCAAGGTTTGATTTCTACCTTGCTTGCGCTGCGGGCTCAGGTCCAAATTAGACCAGCGCCAACGCTATCGACTTGCCGATTTGCCAACTTCCATCTTGCCGTTCGACACGCCGATAAAGCGTGTCGCGCTCCACCGGTTCGCGCCCCGTTTCCTTGATGAGCCGCCGCAGTTCCTCGACCGTTAGCTCCTGCGGCGTATCCGATCCCGCGTCGTGATAAATCTTTTCGTGCACCACCGTGCCGTCGATGTCGTCGGCTCCATAGCTCAGTGACAACTGAGCCGTCGGAATGCCGAGCATGATCCAGTAAGCCTTGATGTGCGCAAAGTTGTCGAGCATTAGCCGGCTGATTGCCATGGTCTTGAGGTCCATCAGCACATTGGGTTTGGTGATGCTTGACAGCTGGGTGTTGTCGGGGTGGAACGCCAGCGGGATGAAAGTTTGAAAGCCGCCGGTTTCGTCCTGCAATTCACGCAGCCGGATCAAGTGGTCGATGCGGTGCTCCGCTTTTTCGATGTGGCCGTAGAGCATGGTGGCATTGGAACGAAGGCCGAGTTGATGGGCCTCCCGGTGGATGCGAATCCATGAATCGGCGTCAGCCTTGTGCTCGCAAATCTGATCGCGAACGTCGGCATGAAAGATCTCGGCGCCGCCGCCGGGCAAGCTGCTTAACCCCGCCTCTTTGAACTCTTCGAGCAAGTCGCGCGTGGGCCGTCCTGTCAGCCGATGGAACCAGTCCCATTCGACGGCGGTGTACGCTTTGAGATGCAGCCGTGGATGCGCCTGGTGAATAATGCGGACCACGTTGAGATACCACTCGTAAGGCTGCTGGTGGTGCAAGCCGCCGACGATGTGCATTTCGGTGGCGCCGCTTTTTTCAGCCTCGCTAGCCCGCTGGAGGATCTCCTCGTCGGTCATCACGTAGCCCTTGGGGCTTTTGAGGTCGGCCCGGAAAGCGCAAAACGTGCAGCGATAAACGCAGACATTGGTCGGGTTGAGATGCGTGTTGACGTTGTAGTAGGCGTAGTTGCCGTTTTTGCGTTCGCGGACCGTGTTGGCCAGTTGGCCCAGCGTAAAAAGGTCGGCGTGTTCGTGCAGGCAAAGGCCGTCGTCAAAGGACAGGCGTTGGTCAGTTTCGATCTTTTCGCGGACGGCGGCCACGTGGGCATCATGGTCGAGAGAGGGCATGGTGCACTCCAAAATCCTTCGCGTCACCAGTGTCATAGTATTAGATTTGGCACTGTTAGCCAGCGGGTTACGTTTCGCTAAATGGGAACCGCAGATTTGCCGTCGTGTTAACTCGCGTGCTCGTGACGCTGCCACGAAGGGGCTGAATAGTACAGCTTAGGTCAAAGCCCAAGTCCCCGTTATACCGCACGCGGTCAGAATTGACACAGGTAGGGCTTGTCCAGCGCAGCCAAGCGTCACGCCTCTGCAAAGTACACCGAATATTCGTTTCATCTCACCCCCCCCACAGCGACTTGCAGGGCCTGTTTTGGGCTTGGCCAGTTTCCGTAACTCTATTGCCAATAAAAGGTTGCTACAGAGCGACTTCTCCGGATTCGTTGCATACCGTTGCACCGATGTGTTAGGTCGCCGCTTTGGACAGGTGAATTGTGAGCGCCTTGCCTTCGACTTTCACGTTGGTTTTGTATGCCTCGTCGCCCAAAGGTTCGGCCGACCAGCGAGCGACCAGCGTTTCGCTGGCGATGTAATCGCGATGAGTCTCGATTGCTTTTTGCAGATCGGCGGCATCGGTTTGCAGATGCAACAAAATGCGGTCTTCCATTTGCAAACCACCGTCTTTGCGGGCTTGCTGGACGTGACGGATGCCTTCGCGGGCCAGGCCTTCCAATGCGAGCTCCTCAGTGATGCGCGTGTCGAGCGCCAGTTGCGTGCCGCGATCCGCCAAGCCAACCCAACCAGCGGAAGCCTTGGTTTGCACGACCAGATCCACGGGGTCGAACTTCACGATTTCACCGTCGAGCGACAGCTCCAAGGGTTGACCAGCGCCTACGGTTTTGGCCAATGTTGCCACAGAGAGCTTGGCCAGCGCCGTAGTTGCATCCTTGAGACGATTGCCGAGTTTGGGACCAAGGGTTTTCAAGTTTGGCTTAACGTCAATTTCAAGCAACGAGGATGCCGCGGCGTCGTGCAAGGAAACTTTTTTTACGTTCAGTTCTTCCTTGATTTGATCCGGAAAGCGTTTTACTGCACGTTCGATCGCTCTGCCAAAGGAATCGGTCGCGGGTTGAATCCTTAGCTCCACCAAGGGTTGACGAACTTTGGCTTTTCCCATGTTGCGGAGCGAAAAACCAAGCGAAACGACATAGAGCAAGGCATCCATGTCCGATGAAAGTTCCTCGTCAACAAATCCTTCCACAGTTGGAAACGATTCATGATGCACGCTCGCCTTCCCCATGCCTGCCGACAAATTGCGATACATGGCTTCTGCCAAAAACGGCATCACGGGAGCCATCAGCTTTGTCAGCGTCAGCAGCACCGTGTACAGAGTCTGATAGGCGGCGGTTTTGTCGGTCCCCTTTTCACTTTTCCAAAACCGCCGGCGATTGCGGCGGACGTACCAGTTGCTAAGCCGGTCATCGACGAACCGCTCTGTTTCCAGGCAAAACGATTGCACATCAAATTCTTTGAATGCCTCGTGAGCCTTTTGGATGAGCAACTGTAAATCAGAGATGATCCAGCGGTCGATGTCCGGCCGGTCTTTGACCGGCACCTGTGGCGCCGCCGGATCGAAACCGTCCAAGCGGGCATAATTGCAGAAAAACGCATACGTGTTCCAGAGCTTGAGCAGAAATTTGCTGCGCAGTTCCTCCGCGGGGCCAGGGCCGAAGTTGATGTTGTTGACCGGATTATGGCGGCAAAACAGCCAGCGAATCTCGTCGGCGCCCATCGGCGGATAGGCGGCGGAAACCACCAATGTCTGTTTGCCATCCAGCGTGATCGTTTCTTCCATCACCGAATCGGGCAGCCAGCCTTCAGGCAAATCCTTGTGAGCCTGGGCCTCCGGTTTTTGTTTGGGTTCGCGATGGTGGAATAGCTTGTAACCAGTGTCAGTCGCTCCATCGAAAGGAATCGCATTGCCTTTGGATTTGTGCATGTCCTCGCCACGCTGGTCACGCACCAGCGCGTGGCCGAGCAGCGCTTTAAAGGGGGCCTTGCCGGTCATCATTGTGCTCATCGCCAACAGCGCGTAGAACCAGTTACGGAACTGGCCGGGGAAGGATTCGGTGATGAAATCGGCCGGGAACCACTTTTCCCATTCGGCGCGGTTGGTGTTGTAGCTCATCGTCGAGTAGGCCACGATGCCGGCGTCGAGCCAGGGATTGCCGACGTCGGGAATGCGCGACATCAGATTGCCGCCGCGCGGATTGCGGATTTTGACGAGATCGAGCCACGGTTTATGGGGAGTGTGGCCGTCGAACTTGGGCCAGCCCTCGACGGCCCGCTTCTGCAATTCCTCGCGCGAACCGATGACCTCGAACTCGCCGGTTTGCTCGTCCACCCAGATCGGCAACGCCAGGCCCCAGTAGCGCTTTTTGGAGATCATCCAATCGCCCATATTTTTGAGCCAGTCCAGCTCGCGGTCGAGGCCGTCCTTGGGAATCCAGCGAATGTCCTTACAGACGTTCATGATTTCTTCGCGCCACGACATGGCAATGAACCACTCATCGACGAGGCGGTAGAGCAGTTCCGTTTTGCAGCGCCAACAGTGCGGATAGCGGTGTGGGTATTTTTCCGTGGCGAAGAGCAGGTTTTTCTTTTGCAAATCGGTGATGACCCACTCGGCGGTTTCGGGCAAGACCGCCTGTTTGCCGGTCAATTCGCCAAAGCCGTCCAAATAAACACCGTCTTCGGTAAGCGGCGCAATCGGTGGCAACCCGACTTGCTTGCCCAGCTGAAAGTCCTCCTTGCCGCAACCCGGCGCGATGTGAACGATGCCGGTGCCTTCCGCCTCGCTGACGTCGTTCCACGGAACGACCCGATGAGCATCTTTGCCGGAGACCGCCGGCGCCCATTTTTGCTTGATGACAACGCGGACCAGCTCCTCAGGGTAACCGTGAGCCTGATGCTGGGCGGCAAATTCATCAAACGGCCCGTCATAAGCCCAACCGACCATCTCCGCCCCTTTGACTTCGCCG
This sequence comes from Gemmataceae bacterium, assembly GCA_035638015.1. GTDB lineage: Bacteria > Planctomycetota > Planctomycetia > Gemmatales > Gemmataceae > DASRAT01. The sequence continues at coordinate 14,970 of DASRAT010000273.1, forward strand.
ACGATCTCAAAACCGCCCTTCTTTTCCTTGAAAATTTGCTCCAGCGATTTCAGTTTGGGCACGCCTTCGACCCATTCGGTTTTGTTCTTGAATTCCTCTTCCTTGCGCCTAGCGGTGAACGCGCCTTTGCCGACGTAATAGATCTGATCACCCTGTTTGACGCGCAAATAGGTCAGCTCCGGATTGACCGCCGCCGCAACGTTGCTCGTAAGCGTCCACGGCGTTGTCGTCCATGCCAGTAGATTTTCACCGGGCCGATCGCGTAGCGGAAAACGGATGAAGACCGCGCGATGGGCCACATTGCGATAACCTTCATTCATTTCCATCTGGCTAATGCCAACGCCGCAGCGCGGGCACCACGGCATGGCGTCATAGCCGCGATAAATCAGCCCCCGCTCATGACATTTCTTGAGAAACGCCCAAATCGTGTAATTGTTTTCCTCCGACATCGTGAAATAACTGCGGCGCTGATCGGCTGGTTTGCTCCAGTCCTCTTCGCGGTCCCAGTCCATCCAGTAGCCGAGCCGGATGGACTGAGCCGTTTGGATCTTGGCGAACTTGTCAACGCGGGCTTTGCACTCGTTGACAAACTTGTCGATGCTGGCGAACCGGTCGCCCGGCACGAGGCTTTCTATGTCACGCTTCGATTGCAGTTTCAATTCTTTCTCAACTTCCACCTCGACCCACAGGCCCTGGCAATCGAAGCCGTTCTGATAACGCTCCTCATGCCCCGTCATGGCGAAATAACGTTGGTAGGCATCCTTGTAGGTGCGGCCCCAGGCGTGATGCACACCCATCGGATTATTGGCAGTGATCGGCCCATCGAGAAACGACCAACGCGGCTTGCCGCGATTCTGCTCACGCAGCTTGTTGAAGGCGTCTATCTTTTGCCAGTAGGCGAGAATGGCCCGTTCCTGAGCGGGGAAATCGACTTGCGTTTCTACCTTGTCAAACGGCATAGCAGCACCTCAATGTGCGAAGCAAAGACGCTATTCTATCAAGGTGCGGAAAAACCGGAACGGGCGCGCAAAAAGCGGGCTTCGCGTCAGACCAGAAAGTGGGAGTGATGCAAGGTGTCTCACATGCCGCAAGATACGCCAGCGGGCTAGTATGGACGAGGCGAATTGACAAAACAAAATTGTTTTCCTACTTGTGCGTGAAATCAACTGTCACTGACTGCCCAGCGGTCACCTGAACGCTGCGAGTTTGGGTTTTTGGCCAGCCTGATTCGCTCCAATTGGCTTGGACCGTGTAGGTGGCGGTTTTTCCTGCTTGCAGTTCCGGCGTCATGAAAGTCCTGGTCAACCCTGTTTGCTGGGTAACGTGGCCGTTGATAATCACCTCTGCCAGCGCCAAGGGCACTTTAATCTCGATGACGGCCTTGTTGCCACTGTCCTTGGGCAACGCCTCGTAAGCGAGGCCGCTGCCTGGATTCGGGACGCTGCCAGCGTAACCTGCCGCTGTCCCCGCATTACCGCCGTAATTGGCGCCATAAGACATGGCGGCTGGATCGCCATAGGGCATCGACGAAGAACCGTATCCACCCCCGGAGGATCCGTATGACATGGATTGACCGTAAGACTGCATGCCATAACCACTTCCGTTGGATGCGTAGGACATGGGCATTGCATAGGCTTGCATGCCATAGCCGGCATATGGGGTCATGAACGGATAGCCCGTTGCATAGGGCGAGTGGAAATGAAGCAGCAAATTCTGCCGTGAGTGAAACATCGCCATGGTGGAATTGACGCCCATGACGGCGCCCATTGAAGGCATAGGTTTCATGGGTGGCGGCGGAGGTGGCCGCATTGGCCGCGGCCGCAACGTCTGCGCATTGACAGCATCTGTGGTGGCCAGCACCAAGATCGCTGCCATCCCAAGTTTTGTGATTGTCCGCATGGGGCACGCTCCTGGAAAGACTCTTCCCCCTGTTTGCATTCTACACCTCCAAAATCACGAGCAGCAGCTTTGGCGTTATTTTCTTTGGATTGTTGCAAATCTGCCCTTGCCGATTCGGCGATTCGCCGAGTTGTCCCAACCACATATCTCACCAGGTGATGGCGTGACGCTGCTTTTCGCGGCTGGTTTTCTATCATGTCTTGCAGAGACCGTCAGAACCACCCAACGCGCAAGGCAGTTGAGGTTTTCTTTATGGCTTCCTTCGACCTCAAAGAACACGAAATCTTGGTGGCAGAGATTTACCGCAATCCACCGCCCGCGCTCCTCTACGAACATGCGATACGCTTTGACCCCAACGAAAAAATCGCCGCCAGCGGGACGCTCGTGGCCTATTCCGGCGCCAAGACCGGCCGTTCTCCCAAGGACAAGCGAATTGTCAAGAATGCCGGTTCGGAAAAGGACGTCTGGTGGGGCAATGTCAACGTGGCCATGGAGCCGGCTCACTTCCTGATTAACCGCGAACGCGCCAAGGACTGGATCAACACCCGTCCCAGGCTTTACTGCATCGACTCCTTCGCCGGTTGGGATCCCGCCCACCGCGTCAAAGTCCGCACCATTTGTTCGCGGCCCTACCACGCCCTGTTCATGCACATCATGCTGATCCGCCCCACCGCGGAACAGCTGGCGTCATTCGGCAAACCCGATTACGTGATCTACAACGCCGGCGAGTTCTCCGCCAATCGCAACACCACCGGCATGACCAGCAAGACCAGCATCGACATCAACTTCGAGGAAGGCGAGGTCGTGATTCTCGGCACCGAATACGCGGGCGAGATGAAAAAAGGCGTCTTCACGATCATGAATTATCTGATGCCCAAAAAGGGCGTCCTGTCGATGCACTGCTCCGCCACGGCCAGCCGCACGGGCAATTCGTCTTCGCTCTTGTTCGGTTTGTCAGGCACGGGCAAAACAACCTTGTCCGCCGATCCCAAACGGCTCTTGATTGGCGACGACGAACATTGCTGGACCGACAACGGCATCTTCAACATCGAAGGCGGCTGTTACGCCAAGGCGATTGACCTGTCCTTCGACAAGGAGCCGGACATCTTTCAAGCCTTGCGCTTCGGCGCCGTTCTGGAAAATGTCGTCATCGACGAAACCGACCGCGATGTTGATTTTCACGATTCCAGCATCACCGAAAACACGCGCGGCGCATACCCCATTGAATACATCAGCAACGCCAAGGCGCCATGCGTCGCCGGGCATCCAACAGACATCATCTTTCTGACCTGCGACGCGTTCGGTGTGCTGCCGCCGGTCAGCAAACTGACGCCGGCCCAGGCGATGTACCATTTCATGAGCGGCTACACGGCCAAGGTGGCCGGCACCGAAGTCGGCGTCACCGAACCGCAGGCAACCTTTTCGCCTTGCTTCGGCGGCCCATTCTTAGTCTGGCATCCTTCCAAATACGCCGAGCTCTTGGCCGCCAAGATGACACAGCACAAGGCCAACGTCTGGCTGGTCAACACTGGCTGGAGCGGCGGCAGTTACGGCACCGGCTCACGTATGAAACTCAGCATCACCAGGGCCTTGATCGACGCCATCCACAGCGGCGTTCTGGCCAAGCAGCCGACGGTGAATGATCCGGTGTTCAACTTCGGCGTGGTGTCCGAATGCCCGGAAGTGCCCAAGGACATTTTGATCCCGCGCAACACCTGGAGTGACAAGTCCGCCTATGACGCCACGGCCCGCAAGCTGGCGGGGTTGTTTCATGAGAATTTCAAGAAGTATGAGGGGAATACCAGCGCGGAGATCAAGGGGGCGGGGCCGAAGGCGTGATATGATGATGTCTCACCAAATGGGGAGCATCGTGCTAGATCGCATTGTCGTCCGCAACGGAGTATGCCCATGACCAGGCGCCGCAAATCATGGTTTGTTTCAATTGCCATGCTTTGGGCCGTTGCTTGCTGGTTTGGCAGCCTGGATGCATCTGATGCAGCAGCGCGGCTGTCACCGAGTCTTGCGTTTACATTTCAGCCCATTGCCCAACCTAAGCAGCGTTTCGATTTGCTTGGCGACCTCCTGCCTGATGGCGCCGTGGCGCGCATGGGAACTGCGCGGTGGTGGCATGATTATGGGGCACAGGCGCTGGCGATTTCGCCCGACGGAGCGACTTTGGCTACCACAGATGGCAGCTTGGCGATCCATGTCTGGGAAGCGGCCACCGGCAAATCACTGTTGGATTTGCAAGGTCACAAAAATTCTGTCTCCGCATTGGCAATTGCTCCAAACGGCCGGACACTTGCCTCAGCGGGCAAGGATAAAACAATACGGCTTTGGGACGTTGACAATGGCAAAGCGTTTCGTGTGATAGACGATTACCAAAGCGATGTGGATGAATTAGCCTATTCGCCCGACGGAAAAAACTTGGCCGCCGGGCTAAAGGACGGGACTGTTCGTCTTCTTGATCCAATAACCGGAAAACAATTGCATGTCCTTGATGGCCATTTGAATGGTTGGTCAGCTTCCATCGCGTTTGCACCGGATGGCAAAACACTGGCAACAGCGGACAAACAGATTCGCATCTGGAATGCGGCCACGGGCAAGCTGTTGCGCAGCTTCCCACCCGATTTCAAGGCGCTGGTCAAAATAGCATTTTCCCCCGATGGACGCATGCTGGCCGCCGGGGGAACGGATTTGATCATCCATGTTTTCGAAGTAAACACAGGCAAGGAACGCCTGTCACTCAAGGGCCATGAACCGCGGCTGAGGTATGGATCACCGGTGGCGTCACTTCCTATTCCCGTCGCTTTTTCGCCTGATGGCAAGACGTTGGTTTCAAGCGGGCCAGACGAAACGGTTCGCTTTTGGGATGCAAGCACGGGCAAACAGGTGGATTTGATCAGAGCTCAATTGGGCGCGCCTTTCGCGTTTGCACCAGACGGCAAAACGCTTTACGCAAGTGGCAGCAATCGCCGCCTGACTGTGTGGGACGTTGCCGCGCGGAAAAGCCGCTCCATCTTTGATGGCCACAACGAGTGGGTTCGCGCGGTCGCATTGGCGCCGGATGGCAAGACAGTGGCTTCCGGCGCGGACGATCTAACAGTTCGGATATGGGATGCGGCAACGGGCAAGGAAATTCGAAGGTTCGGACACAACGATAAGGTCTTTTCAGTGGCGTTT
>DASRAT010000274.1:0-7385 GCA_035638015.1 Gemmataceae bacterium
AGCGCCAGAAATTGAGCGGCAAAAACTGTTCCTAATGCAGCTGACACAAAAGGAATTACAGGCCCACAAGGGAAGCTTTGTCATTCTGGAAGATGTACCTATCGGTGTGTGCGATCAATGCGGCACACGCTACTTCGACGCTTCGATTCTTCGCCGAGTCGCGGAGATCGGTCGCGGCAAAACCCCAACACAGCGCACGGTTGAGATTGCCGTTGATCGTTATGCACCAGCGTGAACTGCTCAAATCCGTTATTGTTTGACATTTCGCCGTTCCCCGATCAAAATCGCAACGGCATAGGTGCCTCGCAAACTCAGCAATGAAAATGGTGCATCATGAAACTTCGGCACGCGTGTCTGGCGGCGGCTTTCCTGGCATTTTTGGGCTTCGCTCCCGTCGCCGGCACGCAAGGCCCCGGCAAAGAAGAACCGGCCGATTTGGTGCTGCGCAACGGCACAATTGTGACCGTCGATGACGGCAATCCGGTCGTCAAGGCTCTGGCTGCACGTAACGGCAAGATTGTCGCCGTGGGCAGCGATGCGGACATTGGCAAATATATCGGCGACAAAACCAAGGTCATTGATCTCAAAGGCCAAATGGCCATGCCGGGATTTATCGAAAGCCACGGGCATTTCACCGGTCTGGGCAAGTCCAAAATGATGCTCGATCTCACGACCGCGAAAACCTGGGACGACATCGTTGCTCAGGTTGCCGAGGCGGTCAAGAAAGCCCCCGAGGGCACGTGGATTCTCGGCCGCGGTTGGCATCAAGATAAGTGGACCCAGAAGCCGGAGCCGAATATCGATGGTTATCCGATTCATACCAAGCTGAGCGAGGTCTCACCGAAGCATCCGGTGCTGCTCACGCACGCCAGCGGCCATGCCACGTTTGCCAATGCGGAAGCAATGCGGCTGGCCAACGTGGATGCCAAGACCAAAAGCCCGTCAGGCGGCGAGGTGGTCAAGGATGCCAAGGGCAATCCCATTGGCCTGTTCCGCGAGACGGCTGGGGGTTTGATTTCCCGCGCTCAGGGCAATGCCGAAAAAGGCCAAACCGCCAAGCAACGCCAGGCCGATTTGCTCAAATCCATCGACCTGGCCACCGACGAATGCCTGGCCAACGGCGTCACGAGTTTCCAGGATGCCGGCTCGGGATTTGATGTGATCGAAACATTCAAGCAACTCGCCAGCGCCAACAAGCTCAAAGTGCGGCTCTGGGTGATGATCCGGGCCGGCAACAATGTGCTGGAAAAGTTGTTGCCGACCTCGCTCATTGTTGGTCTGGGCGACTTTTTCCTTACGGTTCGTGCCATCAAGGTCACGCTTGACGGGGCACTTGGACCGCACGGCGCCTGGCTGCTGGACCCTTACGAGGATTTGCCTACGAGCCGTGGCCTGAACACCGTCCCCGTGGCCTCACTGAAAACTACTGCCGAACTGGCCGCCAAGAACAAGTTTCAGCTTTGCGTCCACGCCATTGGCGACAAGGCCAACCGCGAAACGCTAAACATTTTCGAAGACGCCTTCAAACAATTCCCCACCAAAGAATCGCGGCGTTGGCGAATCGAGCACGCCCAGCATTTGCATCCCGACGACATCGGCCGCTTCGCCAAGCTCGGTGTCATCGCGTCGATGCAAGGGATTCACTGCACCTCGGACGCCGTCTACGTCATCAAACGCCTGGGCAACCGCCGTGCCGAGCAAGGCGCTTACATGTGGCAATCGCTGCTGAAATCCGGCGCCATCCTCTGCAACGGCAGCGATGTGCCGGTCGAAAACATCAGCCCCCTCAAGAGCTTTTACGCCAGCGTCACCCGCAAGCTGCCCAGCGGCGTGACCTTCTTCCCCGAGCAAAAGATGACGCGGCAGCAAGCGCTAAAGTCCTACACGCTGCACGCCGCCTATGCCGCCTTCGAGGAAGAGATCAAAGGCTCGCTCTCGCTCGGCAAACTGGCCGACATCGTGGTGCTGTCCCGGGACATCATGACGGTGCCGGATGAACAGATTTTGGGGACGGATGTGATGTATACGATTGTGGGCGGGAAGGTGGTTTACGAAAAGAAGTAAACAGGTGTTGTTTAGCCGCGACGCGAAGCGGAGCGCTCCGCTTCGCGTCGCGCCTAAACAAACCCCATCCTGCCGTGTCGCCTTGGGACTTGGCAGTGTGACACTCCCCGCGAGGCGTCTTTTTTCTTATCAAATCCTCTGTGTCTATGTGTCTCTGTGGTTAATGCTCCACCAATCATGAACATCATCCCCATAGCCGAGTGCGAGTCGCTCAAAAAAGAGTGGACCGACCAGTTTGTCACCGTCAAACCCGAGCGGCCGGAGTTGCAGCGTTTTGCCAACATCGTCGGCCGGGTCATCACGGTCAACTACAACGGCAAGGCGCTTATCGATTTCCAGGACGGCGGCTGGTACGATATCACTGCGTCGGAGCTATACCTCAACAAGCTCGACGCAGCCGAAGCCAAGGCGAAGTACAACGCCAAGGCCAATAGCGCGCAGCCGATACCTGAAAAACAGGGGTAGTGAAAAGACAAGGAGACAAGGAGACTTGCAGACATGGAGAAGCAACTTCGACTCGGCTTTTCTCCTTGTCTCCAAGTCTCCTTGTCTCCCGGTCTCGAAGTTCCCGAGACTTGACTCCCATGATTCTGCTCATCGATAACTACGACTCCTTCACCTACAACCTGGTCCAGCGGCTGGGCGAAATGGACCACGGCATCCAGCTCGAGGTCGCTCGCAACGATCAGATCAGCATCGAGCAAATCGAAAAGCTACAGCCTACTCACATTATTATCTCGCCTGGCCCTTGCACGCCGCGTGAGGCCGGCGTTTCCAACGAGGTTCTAAAGCGATTCGCCGACAAACTGCCGATCCTGGGCGTCTGCTTGGGGCATCAGTGCATTGGCCACGTTTTTGGCGGCGAGGTGATCCGCAACTATCGCGTCATGCATGGCAAAACGTCGCCGATTTTTCATGACGGCCAGGGCGTGTTCGCGGGCATGTCCAATCCATTTGAGGCGACCCGCTATCACAGCCTGGTGATTCGCAAGGAGACCTGGAACAATCCCGATTTCATCGTCAGCGCCTGGACCGAAGAAGGCGAGATCATGGGCGTGCGGCACAAGACCTGGCCATTGCATGGCGTGCAGTTTCATCCGGAGAGTTTCTTGACGCTGGAAGGGCCGCGGCTTTTGAAGAATTTTGTGGGCATCAGCACGCTGAACTAACTCGCTCTGGAACTGCGTTGAAGAACGCAAAGGTCCATAGCCGATAGCAGATGAACATTCGCATTCACACTCAAATCAATCTTCATCCAAGGCTCTTGGATTTCGCATTCTGTCAGGCTGGCCCATTGTGCCCGACAGCCGAGTGCTTTTGCCCTTGCACTAAATCGAGGGCCTGGTAGTTTGCGGCATGCAAATCAAGGCCCCGGCGTCAGGGAGGATGCCTCATGAACATGATGTGGATTTACATCGCCACTGGCTTCACCGGGGCCTGGACGTTGCTTTTTCTGGCTCGCGGCGCTCTGCGCAAGCTGGGTAGGATTCCGTCCACGGTGTCGTACTTTTCACCCAAGGGCGGCTGCCAGGACGCCATCGTCAAGGAACTAAAATCCGCGCGGCGCGAGATCTTGGTGCAGGCTTATTCCTTCACCGCCGATCCTTTAACCTATGGCCTGATCGAGGCCAAAAAACGCGGCGTCACCGTGGAAATCTTGCTGGACAAAAGCAACGAAGCGGAAAGCTACAGCGATTTGAAAATCTTCTTGGATAACGGTTTGCCGCCCTTGATTGACGCCAGCCACGCCATCGCGCACAACAAAATCATTGTCATCGACAAGCAAATCGTCATCACCGGCAGCTACAATTTCACCAATCAGGCGGAAACGCAGAACGCCGAGAATCTGCTCATCATCAAAGGCAATCCCGACCTGGTGCAATCCTATCGCCAGAATTTCCTGGCTCACAAGGCCCACAGTAAAGCGGCGGAACTCAAAGCGCCGGCGGAAAACAATCGCTTTGGCAACAAACCCAAGGCGGCTTGATCAGTCCGGACTGGGATCGGGATTTTGCGGCTTGGCTTTTGGTTGTTCATCTTCTTCGTCGTTGGCAGGGCCCGCCAACGTGTCCTTCACCACGTCATGCAGCAACATACCCACGGCGGCCACATTGATGGCGTCTATCAGCGTGTTGCGTTCTTCGGTTTGATCCGCGAAGACGTTTTCGACGGCGTCTGCTTGCTCCTGCGTCGGAGCGGCCACCGCCTCAGCCTGAGAGGGCGCCACCAAATCCACGACAGGGCGCTGCACCTCAATTTTGCGCTCTAGCGGCAGGGTGAATGTACTTTGCGGCATGACACACCTCCCAAGGATAAATGCAGGTTCCATGTCTTTATTATCCGTTAGAGGCGCCCCAGTAGCAAGAGAACACTGGCCAGAAGTACGCTCAACTTGATTGCTGCCACTCGACCTGACGGCGCAGGCCATCGTCCAATGGCGTCGTCGGCCGCCAACCCAAATGCCGATAGAGTTTGCCGGTGTCGGCCTGGGTGTAACGTTGGTCGCCGAGTCGGCCCGCTTGCGTTACGGTTTTGGCCGATCGGCCCGTGATCTTTTCGAGCTTGCCCAGAATGTCCCACACGGAGGCGGTTTCACCGCCGCCGAGGTTGTAGATTTCGCAGACAGGGGCTTCAACCGCGGCGATGGTGGCCGCCACGCAGTCATCAACGTAGGTGTTGCCGCGGACTTGCATGCCGTCGCCAAAGACGGTGATGGCGCCGCCGTTGAGCAAGGCGCGAATGAAATGGTAATAACCCATATCGGGCCGTTGGCGGGGCCCGTAAACAGAGAAATACCGCAGCACCACGAGCGGCAAACCAAAGGCCTGGGCATGGGCCTGACAAAGGTGTTCGCCGGCCAGCTTGGTCACACCGTAAGGGGAAATTGGACGCGTGGCCAGCGTTTCATCGCCGGCGCTAAAGAGGCCGTAAACCGAGGAGGTGGATGCGTAAATGAAACGACGGAGTTTGGCCGCTTTTTGCACAGCTGCGAGCAAGCGCTGCGTGGCTGTGACGTTGCAGCTATTGTAAAGCTCGAAATCGGTCCAGCTTTTGAGCAGCCCGGCGGTGGCGGCGATGTGAAAGACCACTTCGACGCCGGCCAGCAGCGGTTCGATGTTGCCGGTCCGCAGGTCCAATTCGTGAAACTGGCAGCGCGGATGCGAGCGGAAGTGCTTGAGGTTGGCTTCCTTGAACTCGCGTGGGTAGTAAGGAATGAAGGCATCGACCGCGACCACCTCATGGCCGGCACCGAGCAGATGCTCGCACAGATGGGAGGCGATGAAACCGGCGGCGCCGGTGACGAAGCAACGCATGGGGCATCCACCCTAGGGAACATCCTGAATCATCAAAACTAGCGATCACTCTCAATCAATGAATCCTTGACGCCTTCCACACCCGCTGTCGTTTCCGCCAACATGATGGCTCGCTGTCGTTGGCCCAGGTTGCGCACCTTGCCGCGCAGCTCGACACCGGCTCCCAGGGCCAAAACTTCGATGGTGTTGCCCGCCAATTCCTTGTCCCAGCGGATTCGCGCCGCCACATGACTCGCTGCGCCGCTGTCAGCCACAGTGTTCCAGCTCATCAGGGCATTGTTCTTCGCGTCCCCTGTGACCACTTCAGCTCGTGCCTGGACGTTGCCGCTGATCCGTTTGAGGGCGTCGGTGTCCTGCTGATTACAGCCGACTGCCGACATTGTAAGCAGCAAAAGCCAGGCGTATCGTGTTGTTTTCATGAATTATCCTCGTCGCCCGGCGAACAACTCGCCGGAGGATGAGGACTATGACCTGCTCTAACCACAAGAGCAAGACGAGTTGCAATTGGCGCGAAGTCGTTCCTTGGCGTAAAACGCCCCGTTTGCCCCAATTACGCCTTTAGCGACTTGCGTTTCTCCGTAATCAACTTTAGCAGGGCGTGCTGTGGATCGGCGAATTTGTCGATGCCTTCCTTCATCAGCACGTCTTCCATCTTTTGAATGTCCACCAGCCGCTCGATTTCGTCGCACACGGCTGACGGCGGCATCTGGTCAACCTGCCGGGTGATGACCCGGCCGCTGGCCTCGACATCGTCGTTGGTCTTGGGAGGATTAGTCTCAATGTCCGAACCCGCAAACGCCTCGACATATTTCCAGGCCGGGTCTTCTTTTTTCTTGGTGCCTGTCGAAGCGAAAATGATCTCCTGCTTGAGCGGCAACTTTTTGTCGGCCCAAAAGCGCTGGTTCATTTGCCAGATGCGCTTGGCGTTGACGATGCCGACTTGCCCCTGCGCCTTGGCCGAAAGTTGAGGCACATCTCTCTCGGTGTACACGTCCAGCCGGCTCACGAAGATGCTGTAGACCGACTTGAAATGATCGCGACTGGCGCGGCGCTGGGCGCCGCGCCACATGGCGTCGCGGGCCAGCGTGTATTGCCGCGGCGAAAAGGTCAGCGTCACGTTGAGCGTGATGCCGGCCGCGCACAACTCTTCGACGGCTGCCAAGCCGCCCGGTGTCGCAGGTATTTTGATCATCCTATTTTTGCGGCCCAGGCCCCAATGCTTGCCCAGCTCGATATACTTCCGCGTCCGTTCAGCCACGGGCACGTTGAGCTTGGGATCCTCCAGAAGGGGGTCCAGCTCGAAACTGACGTAGCCGTCGTCGCCTTTGGTTTGCTCCCAGACCGGCAGAAACACGTCTTGAGCCTGCTGCACGAGCTGGTCGGTCAATTTCCAGGCAACGGCGTTGTCATCCAGGCCTTCTTTGAACAGCCGCCATATCTCCTGATCGAACCGGCCCGTTTTGATGAGGTCGGAGACGATGATCGGATTGGAGGTGGCGCCGGTGGCGCCCAGGGCGCGGTTTTTCTTGACCAGATCAGGATCGATCGAATCGAGCCAGACCTTGGTGCCAGAGGCGATGAGCGAACGCAAGGGACTTGTCATGGGACGCTTCCTTTTTCCAAAAGTTGCTGCTCCATTTCCACGGCGCGGCGCAGTTGCTGATCGTGTTGGCCCCGCTCCAAATGATAGATGCCAGGCGGCTCGAGCACTTCGCCGGGCGCCTTGCGGCAGGCCGCCTGTTTGGCCCGGCTGACGCGGAACCACGTCGCCAGGCAATCCGCACAGGACAAAGCATAGGTCTTCAATTCGCCCGTGAGCGCATCACTCCAGTCGGCGGCGATCTTGTAGACCGCTTTGTGGCCGCAATCTTTGGTATAGCACAGCACCGGGTAATGCGGCATTGCCATTTTGCACCTGAGCCCAATTTCAACCCATCAAAACGGCAGCAACACCGGGACTTTTTGACCGCCGATCAAACTTTCCATGGCCAATATCTTGACGCGCCA
>DASRAT010000275.1:0-6917 GCA_035638015.1 Gemmataceae bacterium
GGCGGTTGCACCATTCGAGACCGGAGCGACGATGAGCACCACGCTTATCGCCAGCCCGAGGGATTCTTGGTGCAAGTGCCGCGGAACGACAAATTGGAGGCGCGGGACGGTTGGTATCAATTGCCGGCGGATGCTGTGGAATTGGTGCCCGGCAGTTCGTGGGGCACTTTTACCATTGCTTGCACCATTCCGATTGCGTTGTTCGTCGGACTGTACATGTACAGGATTCGCAAGGGCCGCGTCGTTGAGGCATCGCTGCTCGGCGCCGCCGGTGTGCTGGCAGCTGTCATCATCGGCAAATGGATTCCTGATTCGCCGTTGGAATCTGTGTTTTCGCTGACGAGGCATGAAACCATCCTGGCGCTCACGGGCTATGGATTCATCGCTTCCGTTTTGCCGGTCTGGTTGCTGCTCTGTCCGCGCGATTATCTGTCGAGCTTTTTGAAGGTTGGCACCATCGGTTTGCTGGTAATTGGCGTTCTGCTGGCTAACCCGCCCTTGCTTTGTCCTCCCATCAACGACGTATTTGCCGATGGCGGACCAACGTTTCGCGGTTCGATATTTCCCTTCGTCTTCATTTGCATCATGTGCGGCGCGGTTTCCGGATTCCACTCTCTGGTGTCCTCGGGCACAACGCCCAAGATGGTGGACAAGGAAAGCCAGATTCGCATGATCGGCTATGGTTCGATGTTGATGGAGGGGCTGGTGGGCGTGGTCGCCTTGATCTCGGCGGCGTCGCTCGACCCTCACCTTTATTACGACATCAATGTGCCGCGCGACAAAACCAAGGAATTTCGGCCGAAACTCGAAGAGGTCTACCGCGACTATCCAACGCTGATCCAGGGCACTGGCCTGCACGATTTGCCGGTGGCGAAAACGCACGACATTGCTGAAGTCAACAGAATGGTAGGCGGCGGCGAGTCGCTGCGCGGCCGCACGGGCGGGGCGGTGACGCTTGCCGTCGGCATGGCACTCATCTTTGACAAAGCGCTAGAATGGACTGGTTTGGTGTCGGAGGACATCATCGCCTACTGGTATCACTTCGCGATCATGTTCGAGGCGCTGTTTATATTGACAACGATCGACACGGGGACACGCATCGCGCGTTTTCTGTTGCAAGAAGCACTGGGCAACGTCTATCCGAAATTCGCCCAGACCGATTGGTTGCCGGGTGCCGTGCTGGCGACGGCGGTGGTGACGCTGGGATGGGGAGGGCTGGTCTGGGACGGGTCGATTGACACGATCTGGCCGATGTTCGGCATCGCCAATCAGCTTTTGGCGGTGGTGGCGTTGGCCCTGGTGACGACGTGGATTGTGAATTCGGGGCGGGGCCGCTTCGCGTTGGTGACCTTGGTGCCCATGCTTTTTGTGACAGCGACGACGCTGACGGCCGGGAAAATAATGATTGAACGCTGGTGGAGCGAGATCGATGCGGGCCGGGATTTGCTGAAAAACTGGCTGAACATCGGCTTTTCGTTATTCATCATCCTGTCGGTGCTTACGCTGTTGTTCATGGCGGCGGCACGGTGGGTAGGAGTGGCCTTTGGCCTGGTTAAGCGCTAACAAAACAACCGGCATAGCATTTTTGGGGAGCTTTTTGCTATAATGCGGGATGGAGTGGTTTGTTTCCGTTTCGTGTACTGGCTTTACTCCCCGGAGGCGGGTGAGTGGCCTCTGTTAGTGGAGTAAGGTGATGGGCAAGAAGCTGTATGTGGGCAACCTCGGCTACGGCGTGACGGACAGCGAATTGTCGCAAATGTTCAGCGCGCACGGCACGGTTGAGTCGGCCCAGATCATTATGGACCGGGACACCGGTCGATCCAAGGGCTTCGGCTTCGTGGAAATGAAGACCGACCAAGAAGCGCAAGCTGCGATAGCTGCCTTGAATGGTCAAGATGCGGGTGGCCGCACTCTGACTGTCAATGAAGCTCGGCCGAAGACCGAGGGTGGTCGTGGCGGCGGTGGCGGCGGCCGTGGAGGTGGCGGCGGCGGTGGCGGCCGCGGTGGTTACGGCGGTGGTGGCGGCGGCGGTGGCCGGCGCTATTAACTGAGATTTGCCAGCTGTTAACATTGCCGCTTGCGGCCTAGCAACATTCGCTAAGCCGCAAGCGGTTTTTTTTGCGCTCGCGCGAAATGCGCTTCGCCTTGTTTGCCTTGTCCCCCCTCTGCTACAATCCGGCCTTCGTAGGCACTATGGCCGCCACTTTGCTCGCTCACGGAGGGGAAGCAAGAGGCATGAAGAACTTCCTGCGGACAATTCGCTTTGCCTGGAAATATCGCGGCCGGCTATTTGTGTCGGTCATTTGCGCCTTGCTGGCGGCGGCCTTCTGGGGCCTCAATTTCACGGCCATTTATCCGGTCCTCAAGATCCTCGGATCCGAAAAAAACTTGCAACAATGGGTAGACGAGGAGATCCAGCGAACCAAGAGAGAGATCGAGCCTTTGCGCAACCAGGTCAACGATTTGACCAAGGCGCAAGAAAAGCTCGAAGCTGCGCCGACAGGCCGCGAGCGCAATCGGGACCTGCGCAACGTCGCGAGTGATTTGAGCAAGGTGGAGGGCAAACTGCAACCACTGCAGAGTGAGCTCAATCGCTATCTGATCGTGCAAAAGTACATTGACGGCTGGCTGCCCGAAAGCCGGTTTGACACGCTCGCCTGGGTGGTTGCATTCGTCGTCATGGCCGTGGCGTTCAAGGGCCTGTTTGAGTTTTGGCAGGAAACGCTGGTCGGCAGTGTTGTTAATTTGGCGCTGTTCGACATGCGCAACAAGTTCTTCCGCAATGCCATCCACCTCGACGTGATCAACTTTACCGCCGAAGGCACACATGAGCTGATGGCCCGGTTCACCAATGACATGGAGCTTTTGGGCGGCGGCCTCAAGACGCTGTTCGGCAAGGTGGTGGCCGAGCCTCTGCGGGCCCTGGCATGCGTGGCGGTTGCGTGTTGGATCAGCTGGCAGCTGACGCTGATGTTTTTGATCGTGGTGCCGATTGCGCTGTTCATTCTTATCAAGACCGGGCGCACGATCAAGCGTGCCAGCCGGCGTTTGCTGGAGCGGATGTCGAGCATTTACAAAATCCTGCAAGAGAGCTTTCGCGGCATCCGGTTGATCAAGTCGTTCACGCGGGAGGCATTTGAGCGGCACCGGTTCGCGGTCGCCACGAAGGATTATTACAAAAAGGCGATGTGGGTCGTGAAGCTCGACGCCGCGGCGGGACCGATCATTGAGTTGCTGGGCGTCGTCACAATCGCGCTGGCACTGCTGGCAGGCGCCTGGCTGGTGCTGGGCAAACAAACGCGCCTGTTTGGCTTGCGCATGACCGAACAGCCACTGGAAGCCGAGTCGCTGTTGCAACTTTATTGCTTGCTGGCCGCGATTGCCGATCCGGTGCGCAAGTTATCGAGCGTTTACACCAAGATTCAATCCGGGGCCGCTGCCAGCGACCGCATCTTTTTCTTCATGGACCGCCAGCCCAAGGTGCGGCCCAATAGTGACGGCCATTTGTTGCCTCGGCATTCGCAGGACATTGAATTCAGGGACGTTTGCTTCTCCTATGATCCGGGGCACTCGATCCTGACAAGTGTGCATTTGCATGTCAATCATGGCGAAACCATTGCCATTGTCGGCAAAAACGGTTGCGGCAAAACGACGCTGCTGGGAATGTTGCCGCGCTTTTATGATCCCGACCACGGCTCGATTTTCATTGACGGCATCGACATTCGCCTGGCCAATCTGCGCAGCCTCCGCCGTCAGGTGGGTGTGGTCACGCAGGACACGCTGCTTTTTGACGACACGATCCACAGCAACATTGCCTACGGTAAGCGTCACGCCACCCGTGAGGAAGTCGAAACCGCGGCCCGCCTGGCGCATGCCCATGAATTCATCACCTCGTTGCCGATGGGATACGAGACCCGCGTCGGCGAAGCGGGGGCGAAACTGTCCGGCGGCCAAAAGCAGCGCTTGGCTCTGGCGCGGGTTATGCTGCTCAATCCCAGCATTTTGATTCTTGACGAGTTTACTAGCCAGACCGATGCCGAGAGCGAGGCCTTAATTCACACGGCCATGCGCGACTTCCGCCAGAGTCGCACGACGTTTGTCATTACGCACCGCTTGCAAACCTTGGAGATTGCGGATCGCATCGTCGTGGTGGATAATGGACGGATTGTGTCGGTGGGGACGCATCACGAATTGCTCAAGGCTTGCTTGCCGTATCAGCGGTTGCATGAGGCGCATTCGCAGCGGCTGGTGGCTTGAGGCGCCGTTGAACATGCACCTTTATGAACGACATCTCCGTTTTGTTGCTGGTTTTGTTGGCTGGTTATGCCGCGTCCTCCTTGGGGGTGGCCGTCTGGTCGGCCTACCGATTTCCGCGACACATCAAGATTTCGGCCTTGGCTCTGTTGACTTGGTACGTCACCATCGGGGGCGCGGCAGCAATTTGCGTTGACCAATTGGGGTATTCCAAATGGGGCGGCCGATGGAGCATGTACCGCCCAAGTGGTCTTACGCATAATCTTGGCGAAGTTGTTTGGCTGTTCGCTTTGTTGTTGAATTTGGGTTTAACGCTGGGCTTGGTATGCGTCGCGATTCGCAAATACCAATCGCAATATCGCCGGACTCGGCAGGGTGGGACGCCCCTTAATGGCGTTGTAGGCGGCGACCCGATGGCGTGACAACACGCCCTTCTTGGGCGTGCCACCCTCGCTGCGATGTCCCAAGGAGGGGGCGCAAATGTTCGTGTTTGCGGCATTCCGAACCACTGAAAACTCCTTTTTGTTGCTCTTCGCGATTCTCCTAATCATTCCTGCGGTTCTCGCTGTTTGGGGATGGCTGCGTTATCCACAAGTCGCTCATCTCGCCGCTGCGGTTTTTGGCGCAATTGTCGTTTTGGCCGCGTTGCCGCTTATGTTCTGGATTCAATCTTCCTTCTTCCTGTTTCTCGTGGCGGTTTTCTTGGTCGCGCCCCTGATAGTAGCGATCAAGGCATGGCGACGCTATCCGGCCGCCAGCGAGTACTCCGGAGCAGTTGTGGCCGTCCTGGCTGTATTCGTTGTCCTTACACTGGATACATTGGCGGCCCATGAAAACTGGCGAATTGGCAAGGTGAAGCTTTATTGGTGGCCAGATCCGCTGTTTGGTTGGACGCTGCTAATGTATGTAGCGCTTTTTCCCACTTATTTTGGCATGTCTATCGCTTTGTGGATTGCTATGTGCAAGGCACAGAAACTGCAACCACTGGCGAGGCTAACTCCCACAACCGATGTCGACAGCTTTCATAGAGCTTAAAGCTTGTGCGGCCTCAAGCCGAGTTGAGCCTAGGGTTCGAGTCAGCTGGCTTTGTGCTGCGCTCTGTTTGGCGTTCATGCTCTTTTTCTTCCGCCTCGGCGACCGCGAACTCGCCAGTAGCCACGAAGCTCGCGCAGGCCAAAACGCTCAAGCGATACTCACCAGCGGCGATTGGACATTGCCACGCTTGTTCGACGGCCGTGTGGAAATGCAAAAACCGCCGTTGTTTTACTGGCTGGTTGCGTTTTTGGGTTTGCTCAATGGCGGGCAGGTCGACGGTCTGTGTGTGCGGTTGCCTTCGGCACTTTCGGCGCTGGGTTGCGTGCTGCTGTTGCAATGGTGGGGTATTCGTCGCGGGCGGCCGCTTGCCGGTTTTCTTGCGGCGATGATGTTGGCGACCTGTCTGCATTTCACCGATCTCGCTCGCACTGGGCGGATTGACATGCCGTTGACGTTTACGATGGCGTTGACGGTGATCGGGTTTAGCGAGGGATGTCGGCGGCGTGAGCGCGGCAAATCTGGGCGAGTTTGGTTTTTGACTGGGTACGTTGCCATTGCGGCGGGGATTATGTTCAAGGGGCCAATCGCGGTCGCGTTGCCGTTGGCGGTGGGCGGGGCTTGGTGGGTGGTTAATCATGTTGCGGCGGGGAGTCTCGCCGCGCGGGCCTTTGGCCCGCGGCTAAACGAGCGCTTTGCTAATGCCGGGCATTTTTTTTGGGGCGTGCCGCTGGTTTTGATTCTGACTGTGCCGTGGTTTGTTTGGGCCTCTTTGCAGACCGACGGTGAGTTCTTTCGCGTTTTCTTTGTGTATCACAATCTTGATCGCGGCTTTGGTGTCGAGGAAGGCCTACGTGCTTATCCGTGGTGGTTTTATGGGCCGCACGTATTACTTGACATGTTGCCGTGGAGCTTGCTGCTGCCGTTGGCCGGGTGGTGGCTGTGGCGCAATCGCGATCGCGATGCTCAATTTGGCGGCGTCTGGCTGTTGGCTGTGTTGTTATTATTGTCGTGCATGCGGTTCAAGCGAGCTGATTATCTGTTGCCGGCCTATCCGGGCGCGGCCTGGACGCTGGGTTGCGTGATGGAAAAGTGGTATCAAGCCAGGCCGTCGCGCTGGCTGGTGGCGGGTTTTGCAGCGGTGATGACCGTTACAGGGACGGTGTGGTTGGGCTACATCACGTTGGTTTTGCCGGCGGTGGAAGAGACCCGCACGCATCGGCGTTTTGCGGAGGAAGTGCGTAAGCATACGGCGAAGGAAGTGCTATTTTTCTGGACTGAGGCGCATGTCATTGCCTTTCATCTGGGGCAGCCGATGACGACTTCGGTGGAGTGGTCCGTCCTTGATGATTGGGCCGGGCGGGGGGAGGCGTCTTATGTCGTCATGTCGCCGCAGGCTTTGGAGGAACATCGCGAACACGTCAAGCAGGGCGTTCTCGAAGTGCTGGTGTGGAGCGATCAGATGGCGCCGTCCTTGGGGCAGCGGCCGCGGTGGTTGCAATGGGTTGCTCAGCTGGGGATGGATGTTCGGGAGCGGCCTTATGCGCTGGTCCGCACGCATCGACTGCCGACGACGGAGGCGAATTCCTATACCAATCGTTAGGATTTGTAGGACGGCCTTCCCAGGCCGT
>DASRAT010000276.1:0-8055 GCA_035638015.1 Gemmataceae bacterium
TTGCGTGCCGTGGAACAAGTCGGGCAATTGCGGCGGATAAACCTCAGTCAATTTGACGCCTTCGCCGACCGTCAGCTTGAGGTCTGTCAGCACAGGGTTGCTGATCTTGGCGTAAAGGCCGCTCACCTTGGTTTCGATATCCTCGTTTTCGCGGACATAGGTGGCGAGCGCTCGCGTTTTCTCAGCAAGCTGGTCGAGCAAGGCGGCGTTGACATCGTCGCCGACGCCGAAGGCGAAAATGCGGGTGTTGGCCGTGTTTTTGGCGAGCGTGTTGGCCAGAATCGCGTCGGGGTTGGTCACGCCCACGGTCGGAATGCCATCCGTGAAGAAGACGACGGTGAACGGCCGGCCGCCATCATTGGAGCGCATTTGCAGGGCGCGGAGCAGGGCGTCGTTGATATTGGTGCCGCCGTTGGCCTCCAGGGCGTCCACCCACTTGCGGGCTTCACCCACGTTGGCCGCGGTCGCGGGCTTGAGATTGTCTTCATAGGTCGTGACCGAGGTGGCGAAATGCAGAATCGCGAAACGGTCGTTATCGGCAAGGCGATCCAGGCAGAACTTGAGCGCCTTGCGAGCTTGCTCGATGCGCGGGCCTTGCATGCTGCCCGAAGTGTCGAGCACAAAGACCATGTCGCGCGGCACCTTTTGCGATTGGGACAACTCATAGCGCGGCGAAATCAGCATCAGGAAATAACCGGGGCCATCACCGGGACGGTGCATCAGCGAGGTCAGGCCCACATCCGTGGCGGCGGACGTGTAATAAAGCTGGAAATCCTTGCTGGTCAACGCTTGATTCTTCTCGAAGACGATGGTCGCTTGCTTGTCGTTGGGCCGCAGCGTGGCAATGGCATGCGTAGGGCTGTAAATGTTGTGGATCGGATGTTGCGATTTGAGCTTCACTTCTAGCGAAAACTTGGCTATCGCCTTGGCGGAATTGCTTTCGATTTTGAGCGGATAGGTGTAGCCGACGATGCCGCCTTCCATGGGCGCCACGGACGTGAATCTGATGGAAATCTTCTGATCGCCCCTGGGCGGCACCGGGAAGACTTTGACGCGCAGCAAGTTATTACCGATATACTCAAGCAATCCCGGATCGAGCGTCCGGCGCACGATGTCGTTGTAAATCTGCCGGGCTTTTTCGGCTTCGACTAATTCGCCTTTCTCTTCTTTGCCGTTGATCCACATCGAGAACTTGCGCACGCTGGCCCCCTTTGGGACCGGGAATACATAGGTCGCTTCCAGCTCGCGGTCGGTGTGGTTGTGGAAAGTTTGCTCGACTGTGGTGACGGCCACCTGGTCTTCGAGGACGACCTTGACGTTGTGGCCGAGCATCTGCAGCGGCGGCAGATTAGTTTCCTTGGGCACCAAGAGGCCCTGGGAGTACGCCGGGCTGTGACAAATCAGCACAGCCGCGAGGCCGAGAATGATGCGTCGCATGGGTCGATGTCCTTTCGCGGAGGCGATGTGGAGAGTGTGGCTCATAGTATAAACGAGCCAGAGGGGTGTTTGGTTTCGATGGAAATGAAAAAAAGCGCAGAGATGCGAAAAACGAAATGGGCATGATTGCGAAGACAGGCTACTTGGAGGCTTTGGATTGCGGCTGAACTTATCGCCCTTTAAGCACATCTTCAAGCTGCTGGCGTTCCGCATTTTGCCACGCTTCCTCGGTGCCGATCGGCAACCAGAATTTCGCCTCCACGACATGGAAGGGACCACGGCTGGCCAGCGTGCTGACATAATCGGTGATCTCGTATTCGCCGCGCGGAGATAATTTGAGCTCGATGTCAAACACTTCGCGCGGAAAAACGTATGCTCCGGTATTAGCGAGCTGGCGACCGTCGAGAGCTGGTTTCTCCACCAACTTTTCCAGTGTTCCATCGGCCTTGAGAAATGCGATGCCGAATTTGCGCGGCTCATCAACCGTGTGAACCAAAACGCCGGCGGGTTTGGCGGCCAACGCTTTCAGATCGGCGGCGCCGAACAGATCGTCGCCATTGAGCACGAGGAACCGATCGGATTGGATTTGTTGGCGGCATTGGCGCAGGGCATCGCCGGTGCCCTGGGGTTTTTGCTGGTGGACAGTCGCCCATTTGCCAAACCACTGTTGCGATTGCAGATAGGTTTCCACTTGATCCGCGAGGTAGTGGACCACGACGATGATGCGGTCCACCTGGACCGGCAAAGCGCCGAGAATCCAATCGAGAATGGGGCGGCCGCGCACAGGCAGCAGAGGCTTGGGAGTTGTTAATGTGTGCGGCCGGAGGCGCGTGCCCAAACCCGCGGCGAGAATGACGGCGTCCATTCGCGTAACGTCTCCTACATTTCGAAACCGGAAAAACCATCGTCATCCAACTCGCGCCTGCAGTCTCTTGAGTGCTCTCTTGGCGTCAAAGTCCCCACCGCTGGCGGCCCGCTTATACCATTCCAGTGCCTTTTGAATATCTTGCTCCACGCCATCTCCATGCTCATAAGCAAGTGCCACGCAGTACTGGGCTTCGGTGTGACCTTTGCCGGCGGCTTTTTTGTACCATTGGTAAGCTTTGACAAGATTCTTGGCGGTTCCAACTCCCCAAAAGTAGCACCTCGCAGTTTCCACTTGGGCTTGTAAATCACCATGAGTCGCCGCTTTCAAATAGAAGTGGCGCGCCTTTGGTTCGGACTTGGGAAGTCCCTTGCCTAATTCGTAGGAAACAGCGAGGTCAAACTCGGCTAGCGCGAAATCTTGGCGCGCCGCCTGCTTGAGTAATACTGCCGCTTTTTTGTAGCTCTTGCGGACGCCTTTGCCAAACAAATGCCAAGTTGCCAGCGCGTACTGCGCGGGAGCATAGCCCGTAGCAGCTGCTTGATGCAACAGCTCCACCGGAAGCGGACCACCGACGCGATCCGCGTGGCGAGCGAGTTTCAATGCTTTTTCGTATTGTTGCTGACCTGTTGCCTGTAGCGGTGGTGTGCTTTCCGTCGCCAGGGCCGTCATTGCAGCGCCGTTAGCTTTCGGCGCGTGGCGGCCAAGGGCCTTTATAGCCGTGCCATTTCCTTCGAGGGTAATTCCGTCCGGCGTCGCCTTTTTCCCTGCCATAGTCGCGGCGTTTTCTTGCCTTGCCTTTCTCGTGCTTGCCGCGCGTGGATGGACGCTTGTCTTTTTCATGGTCCGCACCTCCAGAGGATTTGTCCCCCGTTTCATGATGGTTGCTTTTGCTCATCTCGCAAGCCATTTTAAGGCCTGGCGGCGTCATTGGCACATGTCACTTCGCCTGCCGTTTGCGGATCGGCCGCATGCGCGCCGGCCGTTGTACCAGCGGCTGGGCGGCGGCCGCGGCCGCTTCGGTGATGCGGCGAGCCGCGTTTTGCAAGGCGATTTCCAGGAAGCGCTGCTGACTGCGCAGCGGCGCTTGGCTGGCCGCCGGGGTCACGCGGCGATAGCTGCCGTCCGGCAGCAACTCACGCGCTTTTTCGTTGTCGCCCAGCGAGATCGCCAATGCCTCGCGGATCAGGCGTTGCTTCAATTCCGGCGCGTCAATCGGGAAAATCACTTCAACGCGGCGGCTGAGATTGCGATCCATCCAGTCGGCCGAGCCGACGTAAACTTGCGGATCGCCGCCGTTGCCGAAATAAAAGACGCGGCTGTGTTCCAGGAAACGGTCCACAATGGAAAAGACCCGAATGTTGTCGCTAACTCCGGCCAATTGCGGCCGCAAGGCACAAATCCCGCGGCAGATGATGTCGATTTTCACGCCCGCCTGGCTCGCCTTGTACAGCGCTTGAATGACCACTGGTTCCAACAGGCCGTTGAGTTTGGCGATGATCCGCCCTTCCTTGCCGCTTTTTTGCAGGGCGGCCTCTTGCTCGATCTTGTCGATCATAAACGCCTGCATGCGGCTGGGCGCCAGGATCAGTTTGCGCCACTGCGGCAGTTCACAGTAACCGGTCAGGTAGTTAAAGAGGGCCGACACGTCCTCGCAAAAATCGGTGTTGCAGGTGAAGAACCCGAAGTCGGTGTAGATGCGGGCCGTCTGCGGGTTGTAATTGCCGGTGGCCAGGTGAACGTAACGGCGAATGCCGTCTTCCTCACGACGAACCACCAATGCGACCTTGCAATGCGTCTTAAGCCCGACGAAGCCGTAAACGACGTGAACGCCTGATTTTTCCAGTTCGCGCGACCAGTGAATGTTGCGTTCCTCATCGAGGCGGGCCTTGAGTTCGATGATGGCGGTCACTTGCTTGCCGTTGTCGGCGGCGCGCTGAAGAGCCTTGACAATCGGCGAATCACTGCTGGTGCGGTAAAGTGTTTGCTTGATGGCCAGTACGCGTTCGTCCACTGCGGCTTGTTCGATGAAGTCCAGGACATGGCTGAATGACTCATATGGGTGATGCACCAAAATGTCGCGGGCGCGGATGGCGGCCCACAGGTTGGTGGCTTGCAAAAACTCGGGCACCGGCTGGGGCGTGAAGGACGGATCGCGAAACTGGGCATAGCCGGGCAAGCCGTGAATTTGAAACAGGCCGGTCAAATCGAGCATGCCGGGGATCTTGAACACGTCGGCCGGATCAAGCGCCAGGGCGTCGGTGAGAAAGGTCTCCACTTCCCCGGGGGCCTCGGCCTCAATTTCCAGGCGAACGGCGTCGCCGCGGCGGCGCTTGCGAATCTCTTCTTCAATGGCCTTGAGCAAATCCTCGACTTCGTCGTCGTCGATTTCGTATTCGCTGTCGCGCGTGACGCGGAAAACGGTGGCGCTTTCAAGTTCCAGGCCTGGAAACAGCACTGACAATTGCAATCGGATGACCGTCTCCAGGGCTATGAAAACGTGGCCGCGCTCCGCCGGCAAGGCCACGAAACGTGGCAACACGCTGGGCACCTGCACCACGGCGAACAACTTCTCGGCGTGTGCGGGCCGGCGCAAAAGCACGGCAATATTCAAGGATTTGTTCAGCAAGTGCGGAAAAGGGTGTGTCGGGTCGATGCCCAGCGGCGTCAGCACCGGGTAAACCTCGCGGCGGAAAACCTCGGCCAGGTGTTTGCGGTCTGCCTCGGTCAAGTCTTTCGGGCTGCGGACGACGATGCCGTCTTTCTCCAGGGCGGGCAGTATTTCCTCCGTCAAACATTTGTGGACTTCGCCGATGCACTGGCGGACAATTTGCCGAATCTTTTCCAGTTGATCGCGCGGCGGCAAGCGGTCGGCCCCGCTGCCGACGTTGATGCCGGCGTGTAACTTTTGCAGCAAACCGCCGACGCGGACCATGAAGAACTCGTCGAGATTCGAGCCGAAGATCGCCAGGAATTTGAGGCGTTCCAGCAGCGGCACCCGCGCATCCCGGGCTTCTTCCAGTACGCGGCGATTGAATTCGAGCCAGCTCAGTTCGCGGTTGATGTAGAGCGACGGATCGTCCATACTTTGCAGCTGGCCGTTTTCCTTGGTCATCTCTTTGGCCGCTTTGGCCACGGCGCCATTGGTCGAGTCAGGCATAATACCGTCTCCGGTGGGGTTAAGGTGTTATTCTAACAAGATGGGGCCAGGAAGATATGTGAAGATTGGGAGGGGCGCTTGCGAGCCGCAAGCGCCTGTGGGAATTTGATGCTGCCCGAGCCGTTTCAAAACGCTTTGGTTCTGACCGGTCCCACAGGCTCCGGCAAGACGCGGTTCGGCCTGGAGTTGGCCGAAATGCTGGGGGCCGAGATTATCTCCATGGATTCGATGGCGGTGTATCGCGGCATGGACATCGCTACTGCAAAACCGACGACGGCGGAACGAAATCGTATTCGCCATCATTTGGTGGATGAACTGAATCCCTGGGAGTCAGCCAGTGTGGCATGGTGGCTGCAGCGTGCGGCGGAATGCTGTGGCGCCATTGAAAAACGCGGCCAACGGGTGCTTTTTGTGGGCGGTACGCCGTTGTATCTGAAAGCCCTGTTGTGTGGGCTATTCGACGGACCTCCCGCGGATGTCCAACTGCGCCAACGGCTGACGTTCGAGGCCGAACAGTCTGGCGTGGACGCGCTCCACAAGCGTCTGGCCGCTGTCGATCCGGTCACCGCGGCGCGTTTGCATCCCAACGATACGCGCCGTGTCGTCCGTGCCCTGGAGGTTTGGGAGTTGACGCAAAAACCGCTAAGCGCGTGGCAGACGCAGTGGCCTGCCAGCGATAATGAGTCACTTGTTGCGGGACCGCCTCGAGTAATCTGGCTCGATCTGCCCCGCGAAGAACTGTACAAGCGTATCAATGCCAGGGTGGACGCGATGTTCAAAGAAGGTTTGATCGACGAGGTCAAAGCGCTGCGCAACCTGCCGGAGCCGGTCAGCCGTGAGGCCTGTCAGGCACTGGGTTACAAGGAGGTTTTCGCCCATCTCGAAGGTCAGGCTACGCTGGTCGAGACGATTGCGCGGGTTAAGCAATACACTCGCAACTTCGCCAAGCGGCAAATCACCTGGTTTCGCCACCTAACGGGGTGCCAACCGGCAACGGAGCAATTGACATGGAAGCTCTGGAAGCCCACAATCTAATAATAATGAACTGAACGAGCGGCGGGGTTCACCCCCGCCGACTTGTCTGGAGCGTTGGCATGGCCAAGGTGACGTTTCAAGTGCTGGAAGGAATCGACAAGGGGCGCGTGTATCGCGACCTGCCGACGCCTGTCACCATGGGCCGCGAAGAAGGCAACGGCCTGCGGCTCAACGACGAACGCGTCAGCCGCTTTCACGCCAAGATCCAGCAAGACGGCGACGACATCATTCTCACCGACCTGGACAGCACCAACGGCACTCGCGTCAACAATTCGGTAGTGCAGATTCGCCGGCTGCGTCACGGCGACCGCGTTTGCCTGGGCCGCTCGATTTTGCTGTTCGGCTCCAACGAAGAGATCGCGGCCCGCATGATGACGATGGCGGGGATCACCAAGCCGCCGGCCCTGGAAGTTCCCGCTGCCGCCCCGAAGGCGGACGGGCCTGCCACCGTCCAGGCCCAGACCATGGACGGCATGATTGACAACGCCGCCGATTTCGATCTCAACATCGAGGGCAAAACCACGGCGACCAGTGAGGCGTTGTTCATCGGCAATCGCGCTCTGCCGCCGCTGCCGCAAAAGATGTCGCCCTCACAAAACGCCCGGCTCGCGGAAATTCTCGATTTCTTGCACCGCGGATTGCATTGTGCCACGGACAATGTGCAAGCCAAGGACGATGGCTCGCTGGTGTCCTTGACCTTCGCCGATTGGCAGCGTGTGCTGGGCGTGCAGATGCTGCTGGCGCGCTATTTGCGGGCTGTTGCGGAGCCGGAGACGTTGACCGATTGAGCGCTTGCCGCTACCCGATGGCCATTTCAAATCTATTGCTTGCATACAATAAACTCCAAACTTCAAACCTGCATTCCACGGCAAGGAACCATGATGGACCGCCGCTTCGTTCACCTGCATTGCCACAGCCACTACAGCCTGCTGGACGGCGCCAATCGCATTCCCGAATTGGTCGAACACACCAAAAAGCAGGGCATGAATGCGATCGCGCTCACCGACCACGGCAATCTCTATGGCGCTGTCGAGTTCTACAGCGAATGCAGCCAGGCCGGACTCAACCCCATTGTCGGCTACGAAGCCTACGTCGCTCCCAACAAACTGACCGAACGCGAAGCCTCGCGCCGCAAGGAAGCCGGTTTCCATCTGACGCTTCTGGCCAAAAACGAAATCGGTTTCCGCAACCTTCTCAAGATGGCATCTGTGGCGTTTCTTCAGGGCTACTACTACGTACCACGCATCGACAAGGAATTACTGGCCGCCCATCACGAAGGCATCATCTGCCTGAGCGGCTGCGCCTCCGGTGAGTTCAGCGAGTTCATCCTCAAGGACCAGCTGGACGAGGCCACGCAGCTGGCGCGCTGGTTTAGCAAAACTTTCAAGAAAGATTTTTACGTCGAGATTCAAAACAACGGCCTCGATCTGCAACGACGTTGCGCCGAGGGGGCGATCGATATTGCCAATAAGCTCGGCCTGCCATTGGTGGCGACCAGCGATGCCCATTACCTGTGCCAGCAGGACTCGGCGGCCCATGATGTGCTGCTGTGCATCAA
>DASRAT010000277.1:0-8912 GCA_035638015.1 Gemmataceae bacterium
TCCCCCTCACCATGTTCCATCAAGCACATATCGTAGCCCCGAAGAAACGCGGCAAGCTTGGTCAGCGAAGTAGTGCCAGTGTACATCCCCTGTCGGCCTCGCATGTCAACAAGGAGGGAGCGGATGCTATGCATGGTGACCTCCTAAAAGTCAATCGGAGCCTTGATCTTAATCCCGCCGAAGGCTGCGAAGTCCTTTAGCCATTGGTCAAATGGCATCCCATCAGGATGCAAATTATCAAACACCCAATCGTCCACGCGCACTGCTAAATGTTGTCCATTTTGAGTGATCGACATTCGGCCGCCGTCATGGCTAATACAGGCCATGAAGTCACGAGTGCTCCCCGTTCTAATCTCCAGCAGTTGACCGTGGTAGCCAACTGCCAAAAGCGCAGCCTTGACATTTCGGGCGCATTCTTCGCATTGTAAAACCACAAAGCCTTGGGCTGCTTCGGCTGCGATCTCCAGTGCGGTTTTGCTTGACACGAAAAGCGCCCACTGTTGCCATTAGCATTGTATCCGTCTTAGCCCAACATCTGCTCAATCTTCTGTTCAATCTCACTGACCAAAAACGGCCGGCCTTGAATTTTATTGAGCCCCACCGCATCCACGAGGTAGGTCGCCCTTATCAACATACTCAATTGGCCGCAATTAAGCTCCGGAATCAAAACGCGCTTGTAACGTTTGATCACTTCGCCTGTGTTTTTAGGCATAGGATTCAAATAGCGGAAATGGGCGCTGGCCACCTTGTGGCCCTTGCGTTGGGCACGCTGCACGGCGGACAAAATCGCGCCATGCGTGCCACCCCAGCCCAAGACCAACAAATCGCCGGTTTGAGGGCCGACCACTTCCAGCAGCGGAATGTCATTGGCGATGTTGGCGATCTTCTTGGCCCGGGTGTGAATCATGTGCTCGTGATTGGCCGGGTCGTAGCTGACGTTGCCGGTCACGTCTTCCTTTTCCAGGCCGCCGATGCGATGCTCCAGGCCTTTGGTGCCGGGGATGGCCCACTGGCGAACCAGACGGCTATCGCGCTTGTAAGGCAAGAACCCGCCAGTGCCATTGCCGTTGCTGTTTGGCTCGCTGGGATGACTCACGGTGATTTTTGGCAAATCGGCAATGTTCGGGATTTTCCACGGCTCGGCGCCGTTGGCCAGGTAGCCGTCGGAAAGCAGGAACACCGGCGTCATGAAACTGATTGCCAAACGAATCGCCTCGAAGGCCATCGCGAAGCAATCGGCTGGTGAGCTTGGAGCGATCACGCAAGCCGGGCATTCGCCGTTGCGGCCGAACATTGCTTGCAACAGGTCTGCTTGCTCCGTCTTGGTCGGCAATCCAGTGCTGGGGCCGCCGCGCTGCACGTCGATGATAAGCAACGGCAGTTCGGTCATGACCGCCAGGCCAATGGCTTCCGACTTCAAGCAAATTCCGGGACCACTGGTTGCGGTGACACCCAACGAACCGCCAAAGCTGGCGCCAATGGCCATGCCCACGGCCGCGATCTCGTCCTCGGCTTGCACTGTCAGGACGCCAAACTTTTTCAATTCCGCCAGGTGGTGCAAGATATCGCTTGCCGGCGTGATCGGATAGGTGGCGTAAACAAGCGGAATGTTGGCGAGATTCGTGGCGGTCACCAAACCAATGGCGATCGCTTCGTTGCCGGTGATCTTGCGGTAGCGTCCGGGTGCGATTTCGGCCTTGGCAACCTTGTAATGGACGGGCATCGTCTCGGTCGTCTCGCCGAGATTGTAGCCCGCTTTGAGGGTGCGTGTGTTCGCTTCCATGACGGCGGGATTCTTGGAAAACTTGTCCCGGATCCAGCGCAGCGTCGGTTCCAGCGGGCGTTCGTAAAGCCAGTACACCAACCCCAAAGCGAAGAAGTTCTTGCAGCGGTCGGCCTCGCGCGGGCTTAGCTTCATCTCGGCAACGGCTTCGCGGTTGAGCTTATTGATGGGGATCTTGTAGATCTTGTAGCCCTTGAGCGACCCGTCTTCGAGCGGGTTGGCCTTGTAACCAGCCTTGTGAAGGTCACCTGTACCAAAGGCATCGGAATTGACAATCAGGATGCCGCCCGGCTCCAAATCCTTCAAATTGGTCTTCAAGGCCGCGGGGTTCATGGCCACGAGGGTATTGAGGCTATCGCCCGGCGTGTGAATCTCTTGGCTGGAAAAATGCACCTGAAAGCCGGAAACGCCGGCGAGGGTTCCTGCAGGAGCGCGAATTTCAGCGGGGAAATCCGGCAGTGTACTGATGTCATTGCCCAGGATGGCAGAGGAATTCGTGAACTGGGTGCCGGCCAGCTGCATGCCGTCGCCGGAGTCCCCAGCGAAGCGGATCGTCACGGATTGCAGTTCTTCGACAGGGTGCTGCCTGCTTTGCGGGGCAGGTTCCAGCGTGGGGTTGGAAACAGTCATGAATGCCTCATTGCTCAGGCCCCCTCGCGTTCTTGCTGAACCACGCCGGGAGCCGGGGGCAAATTGTAGACGGTCCCGGGAAAGTGTTCCACTAAGTAATGTACGATGCGTTTGACGGAAAGAATCCCCACCGCTTTGCCTTTTTCGTCAACAACAGGCAAATGGCGGTAACCGCCCTCCTCCATGAGCTTGACTGCGACACCGATGGCTTGCTTGGGGTGAACAACCACGGGATTCGGCGTCATCACCTCGGCGACCTTCAATGACAACGGTCGATTGTCGGCCATAACCCGTTTCATGAGATCGCGTTCGGTGAAAATGCCGAGGAGGTTGTCGGCGTTACAAACCAGCACGCAGCCCACGCCTTCTTGGCGCATGAGGGCCACGGCGTCGGCAACGGTTTGTCCTGGCTGGACCTGAAGGGGAGGCGTCGGCTGTAAGCGCGACACGCTTTCCACTCTCAGGTTTCGAGCCAAATCCATAATCGATCTCCCCGCATGCGGGCGGCAGGAAGAGCAGGCGGCAGGAGCACTCTGGCTGGTTTTCGCTCGCCTCTTCACTCCGGAGACCGCCCCCAGCTAAGATACCATTCGCCGTGCGAGATGGCCGCTGCAATTAGGGCTACTTCTCCGTGTTGCCTGGTTCCCGTTCCCGTCAGGGTGTGCGTGGCTTGCGCAGCCGGCAGGATCACCCTATTAGTGATTTTGAGCAAATGTCATGGGTACGGCAAGGGCGAAACAGAACTCGCCCAATTATCGCCTCACCGCGAAGTTAGTGTTTCGCACAAATGCCTGAGAAAAACCATGCCTGATCCTCAGCGGTTGTTGCCCCTGCTTTACCGTGCCGTGGATGCTTTCCGCACCACGGCGGGCCGCCGCGGCCACGTCATTTACCTGACCGACGCCCACGATGTGCTCGTTGCAGGCGATTTACACGGCAATGTCGATAACTTCGCTCGCTTGCTCAAAGTCGCTGATTTGAGCAATCATCCCAAACGCCACATTGTTTTACAGGAGGTCATTCACGGCAAGTTTCGTTACCCTGGCGGCGGCGACAAATCGCACCAGTTGCTGGATTTGATCGCCGCACTCAAGTGTCAGTTTCCGGCCCGCGTCCATTTTCTGCCGGGGAATCATGAATTATCACAGCTAACCAACCGGCTCATCGGCAAGGGTGACGAAGACCTCAACGGCATCTTTAAACAAGGCGTGGATACGGCCTACGGCGAACACTCGCCTGCGGTATACGACGCATATATGCAGTTGATCGCAGCCGCGCCGCTAGTGGTCCGCACGCCCAATCGCGTGTTCATCAGCCACACACTGCCAAGAGCGCAGCAGGTGGTAACCTTCGACCCGGCGGTGTTGGAGCAAGACGAGTTCCGCGACGAGGATCTGATCCCCGGCGGTTCGGTGCATGCACTAGTGTGGGGCCGGTCCACCTCGGAGGAGCACGTGGCCGCGTTTTTGCAATTGGTGGACGCCGACTGGCTGATCACGGGACATGTGCCGCAAGAAAGTGGGTGCGCTGTGCCGTATAGCCGTCAGGTGATTCTTGACGCTCAGGCCAGCCCTGCTTGCTATTGTTTGGTTCCCTGTGACAGGGCGTTGACACTGGAAGATCTGAAATCCATGATTGGGGATTTGAATTGAAGCCGATGTCACAAGACCACTCCCCTGCCCTGCCCTGCAAGCCAGCGACTGTGCGTGAGCGCGCGGTTTTTGGCGACCGCACATTCCAAATTGACCGTCCAACAGAAATGGATAGTTTCGTTGCGGCGGAACAATTGCCATACTGGGCGGTGTTGTGGCCGGCATCGCGGATGCTTGCTCAGGCAATCTTGAGCGAACAATGGACGCCAGGAATGGCTGCCTTGGAAATCGGCTGCGGCTTGGGCTTGCCAGGGATCGCGGCACTCGCTGTTGGACTACGAGTCACCTTCAGCGACTACGATGCAACGGCGCTGCGGTTCGCGGCGAACAACGCGCGGCTCAACGGCTTCGCCGAATGTCAAACGCTGCATTTGGACTGGCGCCATCCGCCAGAAGATTTGCGAGTGCCGATATTGTTAGGGTCCGATTTGGCTTACGAATTGGCCAGTGTTGAACCATTGGTCGCTTTCTTCAGCAATGTCTTGGCTCCCAATGGCGTGTGCCTGCTGGCGGACACGGACCGTCTTCCGGCGTGAGCGCTTCGCGAAGCTCTCAGTGACAGCCGGCTGTCACTGGAAATGCAAACCATGCGAACAACCGACGCCGATGGGCGGTGGCACAAAGGCACGCTATACCGCATTCGCAAGGGCCAAGAAATTCAATGACATTTGGCTGTCCATGACCCCTTGACTCGTCGCGTATCATGGTTCAGAAGGCCAAATGACTCGTCACATTTTTGGGGCCTTCTCGTTTGATTCGCGGTTCCAAGATCGCCCATCTTGCCAACATGGCATCGGGTGGCGGCCAAAAAAATCACGCATCTTGCCGATTTTTACTTGACAATCGCAGTTGCAGTGATGAGACTCGTTGTTTGGAAGTAGCACATCATTGTTGGGACGATCCCAAGGCAATCATTTTTTTTGACAGCCCGTTGTCTCGCAATAGCTGTGCTTAGTTGCGCGCTTTCGGCTCGAAGAACACATTTTGCAGTGCAGTTCGGCACTTCGGAAGAAAGCTCCTAGTTTCCTGTCTTCGCCCAGGTTTGGCTGCGCTCTGTGGGGCAACTGCGCCTCGAGCGAACTGCCATTCGACTCATTTTTCTCATTTCAGCGCCCGGCGCGAATGTCTCGCGCCGGGGTCACAATCATGATGCGCGCGGCGGGCTGTCGCTGAGGCCCGTTCGGCTGCCGCGCAGCGCGTCTTTATCCTCATGTCTGGGAGAGAGTGCTATGCGTTCGATTCTCGCGAATGTTGGTAAGACCCTGGCTCAGTTGCGCCGCCGTGTTCGCGGCCAACGAAGCAACGCCGCGCTTGGCGGGCCCAACCGGCACGCGGCCAAGCCGAACGTGGAATCGCTGGAGGAGCGATGCCTGATGTCTGCGTCGCCGTTTTACTCCATCGACGGAACGGGAAACAATCCGGCCCATTTCAATTGGGGCAGTGTCGGCCAAGATCTGCTGCGCACGGCCCCGGCTCAGTATGGCGCCGGCGGTTCGGCCATTGCTGGGGCCAATCGGCCCAGTGCCCGGGCAATCAGCGATGCCATCGTCAGCGACGCCTCAGACGGCAACACCTCCAACAATCGTTTCATGTCCGATTGGGTCTACGCCTGGGGTCAGTTCATCGACCACGACATCGATCTCACGTCAGGTGGAACCGGAACTCAATTCCAGGAGGCCGACATTGCCGTGCCCAAAGGCGATGCGTACTTCGACCTGAACAATACGGGCACACAGGTCATCTCCTTCACGCGCTCGGAATTCGACCCGAAAACTGGCACCAGCAGTTCCAATCCGCGCCAGCAAATCAACGACATCACAGCCTGGCTGGACGGCTCGCAGATCTACGGCTCCGACCCCGCCCGTGCCGACGCCTTGCGAGCCCATCATGACGGCTTGCTTTTGACCAGCGCGGGCGACATGTTGCCCTTTAACACTGGCGGTTTTGCCAACGCCAATGAAGGACCGACGCCCGCCGATCATCTGTACCTGGCCGGCGACGTGCGGGCCAATGAAAACATTGAACTGACTGCGGTGCACACCTTGTTCATGCGCGAACACAATCGCATTGCAGGGTTGATTAAGCAAGCCCATCCGACGCTCGACGACGATACGATTTATCAGTACGCCCGCAGCATCGTCATCGCCGAGGAGCAGGCGATCACCTTCAATGAGTTCCTTCCCGCACTGTTGGGGCCTAATGCGATTCCCTCATATCGTGGTTACAATTCCACTGTGAATCCGGGCATTGCTAACGAGTTTTCCACGGCAGGATTTCGCGTGGGTCATACGCTTGTCGGTCCCGATGTGGAGTTCCTGAATCCCGACGGCACCACGAAGTTCCCCGAAGTCGATCTCGCCGATGCCTTTTTCAACCCCGGCATTCTGGGAACCACCGGCGTCGATCCCATCTTCAAGTATTTGTCCACGGACAATGCCCAGGAAGTTGACAACATGATTGTGCCCCAGCTCCAAAACTTCCTTTTTGGCGCTCCCGGTCAGGGCGGTTTCGACCTAGCGTCGCTCAACATCCAGCGTGGCCGCGATCATGGCTTGGCAGACTACAACACGACACGCGTTGCCTACGGCTTGCCACGCTTGACGAGCTTCTCACAGATCAGCTCGGATCCCACGGTCGTTGCGACATTGAAGTTGCTTTACAAAGGCAACATTAACAACGTCGACCTTTGGGTCGGCGGTCTGGCCGAGGACCATGCTCCCGGCGCCAGTGTCGGCCCGCTGTTTCAACGGATTATCGCCAAGCAATTCCTGCGCTTGCGCGACGGCGACCGGCTGTGGTATGAAAACACCTTTTCGGGTGCGGCGTTATATGCTCTCAAGCACACCACCTTGGCCCAGATCATCGCCAATAACACTGATAACAAAAACCTCCAGGCCAACGTCTTTTATTACAAGGCCGCCATCACCGGTGCTGTCTTCAATGATGCGAATGGAAATGGGACGCTCGACCAAGGCGAAACCGCTGTGGCGGGCCGCATCATTCAGCTTGTCGATGCAACGGGAGCCATTGTGGCGACAACCACCACCCGAGCCGATGGCTCGTATAGCTTTGACAATCTGTCTTCCGACCTGGAGGCAGGTGTCGGTTATACAGTCCGTGAGGTGCTGCCTGACGGCGTGACCCAGACCACGGCTGACCCGACGGAAATTACCATCACACGCGGCCAGACAATCCGCGGCATTGTTTTTGGAAACACCGGCCCCGGCTTGCGAAGGATTCTCAGTCGTGTGAACTCCATTCTTTGCCGGGTGCCGGATGCCGATGATTCCGGTGTCGTGTCCGGCGGATTGGATCTTGACGACGTTGTCAATCTGGTTGCAAGTTTGAGGCGATGATTGGCAAAACAAAAAAGCAGTCCACCCCCCTGCCCTGCCCTTCCAACATTGGTGGCCGGGTTGGGGGGCTGGCTGCGCTCTTGCCTTGCGTTCCTACAATAGGAAGGTGTGAATTGCCTGGCTTAAGGCCGAGAGTTTTTTGGTTTCATGTTCATCACCCTCCAACACATTAGTCGCGCCTATGGTCGGCGTCTCGCCCTTGACGACGTGTCGCTGGAACTCCAGCCCGGCCGCATCGGTTTGCTCGGCCCTAACGGCGCCGGCAAATCGACACTGCTCAAAATTCTGCTCGGCATATTGCCGCCATCTTCCGGTGACGGCATCGTCTTCGGCCATGCCCTGAACGCCGGCGCCAATGGCGCCACGCTGCGGCGCTCCGTCGGTTACATGTCCGAGGCCGATGCGCTGGTGCCCGGCATGCGCGGCGCCGATTATGTTGCGCTCGCCGGTGAGTTGTGCGGCATGCCACGCCGACAGGCATTACGCCGCGCTCACGAGGTGCTGACTTATCTCGGTCTGGAAGATGCCCGCTATCGCAAGCTGGAAGAATACTCCACCGGCATGAAGCAGCGCATCAAGCTGGGCCAGGCCCTTGTCCACGATCCGCCTGTGTTGCTGCTGGATGAGCCGACTAGCGGCATGGACCCGGCCGGCCGCGAGGCTATGCTCGATCTATTACTGACTCTCGGCAAGGAGCACGCCAAGTCGATGATTCTCTCCACGCACCTTCTGGGGGATGTGGAGAAAGTTTGCGAGACGGTCGTGATCCTTAACCACGGCAAGGTTTTGGTCCAGGGCGGCGTCCAGGAGCTGCGCATACGCCGTCACGACCGCTACCGTTTACAGATTCAAGGCGTCCAGGACAAGTTTGTGGAGGATCTACGCCTTGAAGGCGTGAAGGTTCTCCACGACAATGGACGGGGCGAGCTGCGCGTGCTGGCGCCGTCCGGTTGGGTGTCGCGGGCGTTTTTTGCCCTGGCCGACAACAATGGTGTTTTGCTGCGCGGGTTGCAAGCAGACGATGAAGATCTCGATGAATTGTTCCATCGCGTTATACAGGGCAATGTGACGGACCATTAGGAATTGCCATCCAAGAGTCAAAATGTCCACTCCCCTTCAAGACGTCCGCTTACTTCACTACCGCCCGTGGCGCGGCGAGTTCCGCAGTGCTGCTTGGGGCGTGTGGCCCATCGCCCGCGTCGCGCTCGGCACATTGCTCCAGCGCAAAATGTTCTGGTGGCTCTACGCATTCTCTTTGCTCGTTTTCCTGATGTTCTTTTTCGGCTCCTACCTGCTGGCCTGGGCCGAGACGCAAATTCCGCAGCAACCCGTTCAGGTCCAGGTCGGGCAGCAAAAACAACAACTCGAAACTGACCGTATGCTCCGCTCGGTACGTGACAGCATGAAAGTGCTGAGCGGCAGTTCTGACACCTTCGCTTATTTTTTCCGGTATCAAGGCTTGATGGTCATGGTGGTCCTGTCGCTGGCGGG